>CALVWH010000122.1 GCA_944364705.1 uncultured Bacilli bacterium
AAATAGTTGTGGAAATTCCACCTATAAAATCTCTTACAATTGAATTTGCTTTTATAAGAGCATAAATACCACCAATATATACAAATTTTATAAATAAATCAGAAGAAGAATAATCCATAGAAAATAAAACAACTAAAACTAGCGAAACAAGGATTTGTATAAACATCAAAGAAAATAAATTTTTAAACCAAGATTTAAAAAACCAACTAGTATTATTAAGAGAAGCAGATAAAATAGCAAAAGGAGTAATCAAAATAAATATTTTGACTAAGATATATCTTAAAGAATATGAAAATACTAAGCTAAGTAATGAAATAGACAATGTACCTTTAATTAATCCATCTAAAGAAAAAATATTTAAAGAATTTTGATCAATTGAAACTGTCTGATTTAAAACATTTATTAATTCTGAAAAAGAAATAGATTTATTAAATAAATTCTCTCCAAGTTCACAAATAGAAGATGAAGTAAAATACATTAAATCAATAAATTGTTCTAAAATAAAATATAAAAAATTCATAAACAAACCACAAAGAATTAATTTAATAATAAAAGAATGAGGTCTTTCAACATTTGAAAAAGTAAAATGTGCTAATAAAAATTTAATTGCGAAAAACAATATAAACCCGAGCAAAAAAGAATTTGCTATTAAAATAATACCATTACTTGCAGATGTACCTAAAATAGACTCAAAATTTTTATCATTCAATATATCAGAATTGATAAAAGTTAATGAATCAAGTAAAGAATATAAACTATTATCAATAGAACTCAGCAATGTTTCAAAAATATAATTAATAGTATCAATAATAGTTTGAGTAATAGTCAAATTATTTTGTTCCATTTAGCCTCCTTAATCAATTAAAGACTTAATAGCAGATAAAATTAAATCAATTGCTAAAATGAAAGCATAAGAAAAAAGAGAACCTTTAATTAATTTCTTTCCCATTCTTATTCGTTCTTCATCGCCAAAGCTAAACTTTTTCATAAAAACACCTGTACCGACAGCAACCGCAGCCGCAGGTGTAGCAATTTTTAATAACCAATCTTCTATAGTTTCAAAAGCTGAATTTATTTTACTAACTAATTCAGGATCACCCCAAGCCATAGATAAATTACAAAAAGAAAACAGAAAAACAAAAGTGAATAAAATAATAAAAAATAAATAAAAAGTAATTTTATGATTATAATATATTTTTCTCATATAAAACTCCTTACAATAAAATTTAAGTTTTTATAGAACTTATAAACTAAAATATGGAATCATATTAATTTTTTGAGGTTTAATAATTTTTTGACCATCAGAAAGAAAAGCGAGAGATTCAAAAGTTTTTAAATCTTGTGTAAAAAAATTTGAATCAAAAATATAATCATTCTGAGTAAAAGTACTATATGTTTCAGAAATATTTGAATTTTCAGAATTTAAAGTATTAGTTATATAACTAAATTTTGTTTCTTTTGCACTTTCAGAAAAACTTCTCGAAATTTTTTCCTTATCTTCTTTCCCTAACTGTTTCTGAGCTTCTTCTATTGTAAAAATATCATCAGTTCTAAACCAAATTTTATTAATTAAATTTTGAACAATAACTTTAACACAAGAATCATCTTTTAATGTGTTTTTTAAAGAAGAATAGCTTTGAGTACTAACTATATTTATACATTTAGCTTCTCTACTAACAGAAAAAAAATCAGAATCTGTTTTAGTACAATATTTATCATATTCATCACAAATAAAAGCAGTTTTCCTTATATTACCTTTTGATAAAAAAGATAAAATTTCAGACTGAAAATCTAATTTCAAATAAGTTGCTATAATTTTAGAAAGTAAGCTATACTCAGCAACATTTAAATTTAAAACAACAATTTTACCATTATTAATAACATCTGTAAAACCATTAAATGAAAGTTTAGATTTATCAGGGCAAAATGTTGAATAAACATCAAAATCAGATATAAAAGTATTTGTAATACGAGTAATTTCAGATATTAGAATTCCTTTAGTTCTAGGATCTAAATTATAAAATTCTTTTTGAAAAAAATCCAAACTAGAATTTAATTCATAGATATCTTTATTACTAAAAGAAGAAGAAATAAAAAGATTTCTCAAAATTTCAATCTTTTCTGAAAAATAATCTGGAAAAGTAATTAATTTGTGTAGTTCAGAAAAAGTAACATAATTGTTGTTATATAATCTACAAATTTTAATACATTCTGCCAAAATTTGTTCAGCTTTATCTAACCAATACGATTCTGAATTATTTTCTGAAAATAAAGTTAAAATTGTTTTTAATCTATTAGCTAAAACAATAGGTTTAAGATCAGGTTTATCTAAAGGATTATAATAAACATTATTATCAAGACCGATTACAATTAAATCTGATAAAAGCCCATATTTACATGCAAAAGATTCAACTTGAGAGTAGTAATTTCCCTTAACATCTAAGATCAACATTCCTATTTTATCATCAGGATGTTTAGAATTATATTCAATAAGTTGTCTTGTAAAAGGATACATAGCAGATGATGTTTTACCAGATCCTATAGTTCCTGTTATTAAAAAATTTTGATAAAGACCTGATTCAGGAACAATCACAGGAATTTTATTTTTTGTTTCTCCAATGATCAAAGACAAATTTTCATTATTCATATTCAATATTTGTTTGATTTTCTTTTTTGAATTATTTTCTATAAAAAACTTATTTAAAACCTTAGATATAAATCTTTCAAAAATAAAATTCAAAATTACAATATTTGAAATAAAAAAGGTAAAAATAAAAGTAGTTTTGATTAAATTCCATAATTCAGGATTTTTAGTACAAATATCAAAGGGATGTAATCCGTAAGTAATAATTATTTCATTAGAAGTATAAATTGGATAAAAGAAGTTATATGCAAAAATAGAAGATAAGAGTAAAAAGAAAAAAATAAAAATAATTTTAATTTTTAATATAATTAAACCTCCTTAGTCAAAAAAATTTTTTTTCAATTTTAATTTGGAACCTTGCTGATTATG
>CALVWH010000123.1 GCA_944364705.1 uncultured Bacilli bacterium
TAGAACAAAATAAAAAAATAGCAAGAATGGGTGGTAATACTGCCAAAGTTGCGAGAGACGACCTTGAAAAGAAACTAGGAGAATCAGTAATAACAAAAAATAATAACTTAAACTATAAATATATTGAGTCGCAAGATAAAATAGAAAATAAATAAATTTAATAATATATATAAGATACTATAAAAATTTAAAACTTTTGTGTGTTATAGTACTTACTCCAACGTTAAATAAAAGCTTTAAGTTTCAAAGTGATTGGCCAGCAAATAATTCACAAGCATACTTATTACACAACATTATAAATGATATACAAAATGATAAAGATGTGAAATTTACAAAAGAAAAAGATGGATATCTTTTTGAGGCTGCTGCAAGCTATTCAAATAATGAAGACTTGAAAAAACAAAAAATTTATTTAGATAAAGATTTAAATATTACAAAATTAGAAGTTTTAGATAAAAATGAAAATGTGATTATTACGATGAATTTTCAAAATATTGATTATAAAGCAACCTATAAAGATGATTAATTTTCTTTAAACAATAACATGAAAGCAGACAAATTAGAGACAACTTCAAAAACATTAAATGATATTATATATCCAATGTACATTCCAGAAGATACAAAGTTAACTTCCCAAGAAAAAGTGTCTTTATCCAATGGAGAAAGAGTGATTTTAACGTTTTCTGGAGAAAAACCATTTACTCTAATTGAAGAAACTGCATCAGTAGAAACTTCTCAAACCGTAATTCCAGTAAGTGGAGAACTTGAATTTGTTGCAGATGTTTATGGAACTGCTTCCGATAATTCGGTATCATGGATTTCCAATGGAGTTGAATACTACTTACTTTCAGAAGATATGACAAAAAATGAATTATTAACCATTGCTTCTTCTATTAGTATGTTACCAGTAAGCAAATAAATTAGAAAAAAATGCAAAAGTGTGATATAATCGTCTTGGGTGATAGAAATGGCAGAAAAAAAACAAGAAACAAAGAAAAAAACACAAAAGGAAAATAAAAATACAATAGAAAGTAAGAAACCAATACAAAAAGAGAAAACTAAAAAAGAAGAAACAAAAAAAACAACAGAAAAAAAACAAGAAACAAAACAAAAACAAGAAAAACTAGCAACCAAATCAAAGGGAAAAAATAACCGCTCACAAACCACAAAAGGGAAAAAAGAAACAAAGAATGTTTCTGAGAAAAAAAGTGAAGATGTAAAAAAAGTAGCGGAAAAAGAAACCGTTATCGTAGAAAAAAAAGAGCCTCGTGCAAAAAAAACGCAACAACCAAAAAAAGTAGGGAAACAATATTATGAATCTTCGAAAGGAAAAAATGATGAACTTAGTAAATTAATAAAAATTGTTTTAATCCTATTGGTTATCTTCGCCCTTTTTTATCTGATTACTTATGCAATTCAAAAAATACCAAAAAAACAAGGCGTTTTAAATACGGATACGAATCCAATCCAATATGATGAAATTTTAATTAGTAAATTATTTAAACAAAGTAATACAGAATATTATGTATTAATTACAACAGAAGATGATCCAGATCTTACCGTATATAATGAATATATTAGTCAGTATAAAGAAATGTCTGATAGTATACGTTTTTATACAGCAAATTTAAATGATACGTTTAATCGTAATTTTCGTAGTGATACTTCAAATTTAAATGTGGAAACCATTGATAATTTTAAAGTAAAAGAAAGCTCTTTGGTACACATTCAAAATCATAAAGTTATTGAAAGTTTCGAAGGACGGTCAGCAATCAAAGAAAAATTAGCAGATTTGCTTTACTAGAATTATGAATTTCATAATTCTTTTTTCATGGATTTTTTTCTTTTTTCATGGTATAGTAAATATAGCAAAAAAGCAGGTGGTAAGATTGAACAAAAATCATAAATTTAAAAAAAATGAAGTATTTGTTTTGCTTGGACTTAGTATTTTTCTATCTTTAGGAGTCGGTTATTTTCTAGGCGGAAAATATGCCAAGAAGCAAACTTATAGTGACTCTTTAAAGAAAATTTTAGAAAACTATCAATATATTGTAGATACTTCTTATCAAGAAGTAGATGAGGAAAAATTGGTAGAAAGTGCGATTGCAGGAATGGTAGAATCATTAGATGATCCATATAGTGATTTTATTAACCGTACAGAATCTTCTTTTGATACGGATTTAGAGGGAAGCTATCAAGGATATGGAATAACCATTCAAATGCAGGAAGATGGAACTTATAAAATTATCGAAGTTCTTCCTTCTTCACCAGCAAAAAAAGCACAAATATCTGCTGGAGAAATTCTTTATAAAATTGATGATTTTGAAATAAAAAATCGCTCTTTAGAAGAAATTCAAACAATTTTGCAAGAAAAAAATACGCATACGTTTTGGATTTCAAACCAAGGAGAAATGAAAGAGTATCTTTTAGAAAAAGAAAAAATTGAACTTTCTTCTGTGGAAAGTGAAGTGATTGAAGGTAATCAAAAAAAAATTGGATATCTTTCCATTAACTTGTTTGCTAAAAATACCGATGAACAATTTAAAGATGCTCTTGAAAGTTTAACTACGGCTGGAATTGATGGGTTGATCCTTGATCTTAGAAATAATTCTGGAGGATATCTTACATCTACAAAAAACATTATGGAACAAATGATAATGAAAGGAAATGTTCTATATCAGACAAAGACAAAAAAAGAAACTTTAAAATATATTTCCAAAGGAACAAAAAATTATGAAAAACCAATCGTCATTTTAATTAATGAACGGACGGCATCCGCATCTGAAATGATAACTCTTGCTTTGAAGGAAAATTTAGAAGAGGTAACGATCGTTGGAAAAACTTCTGTTGGAAAAGGAAGTATACAGGAGATTGTACGTTTGTCAGAGAAAGCAGAATATAAAACAACAACTAAAGAATGGTTATCACCGAAAGGAAATTCCATTAACCAAAAAGGAATTACACCAGATGTAGAAATTACAAACCAAGGACAAGAAGATTTACAAAAACAAAAAGCAATTGACTTGTTAACATAAAACACGAAAGTGTTTTTTCTTTTCTTTTGATAAAAAAAAGCTTATAATAAAAGAAAGGAATGATTTTATGAAAAGAATGTGTATTGGCGATAAATATCAAATTCAATGCTATAAACATGATGGAGAAGTCCATAGAGCATGGGATGAGGCTGTGTTTTTGAAAGAAACGAAAGATTACATGGTCTTTGGAAATAACAAAACAAAAGTAACCGAAGCGAGTGGAAATACCTGGCGAACTAAGGAACCGGCAATTCTTTATTTTTTTAAACATGATTGGTTTAATATTATTGCACAATTAAAAAAAGATGGAATATACTATTATTGTAACATTGCTTCTCCATATATTATTGAAGATGGAACGATTAAATATATTGATTATGATCTAGATTTACGAATTTTTCCTAGCGGAGAATATAAAGTTTTAGATAAAATGGAATATCAATATCATAAAGAAAAGATGAAATATTCAGAAGATTTGGATGAAGTGATTCAATTATCCCTAAAAGATCTTATTCATCGATTTGAAAAAAAAGATTTTGTTTTTCAACCGAAAAAGAATGAGTGGTACTATAAAGTTTATTGCTCTTGTGTCTCTGAAGAAGACAAAAAAGTTTAAAAAAATCAAGATTTATTTTTCAAAATTGCTTTTTCTTGTTAAAAAAAAAAAAAAAAGTAAAAAAAAAGCAAAAAAAGTGTTGACTAAACGAAAATAGAATGGTATATTAATATTGCTTTCAACGAA
>CALVWH010000124.1 GCA_944364705.1 uncultured Bacilli bacterium
TGATGAGAGAATTATTACGATCGAAGATGCAGCTGAACTAAAATTGAATCAAAATCATGTCATTTCGCTAGAAACTAGACTTACCAATTATGAAGGAGAAGGAGAAATTACCATACGCGATTTGGTGATTAACTCTCTTCGAATGCGTCCCGATCGAATCATTGTTGGAGAAGTTCGAGGAAAAGAAGCTTTTGATATGCTTCAAGCCATGAATACTGGGCATACCGGAAGTTTAACGACTATGCATGCCAACTCTCCAGAAGATGCCTTAAATCGGTTAGAAACCATGATTTTAATGGCAGGAATGGAAATTCCAATTAAAGCCATTCGGGAATATATTGAAAGTGCGATTCACATTGTGGTTGGAGTAAAACGTCTTTCCGATGGACAAAGAAAAGTTGTTAGTATTTGTGAAGTTGATGGATTTGATGGAGATATGATTCGTTTAAGAGAAGTTTTCTCTTATCGGCAAACAGGATTTACGGAAGAAGAATCTGTTCTTGGAGAATTCCGATTAAATAGATACATTCCAAAAGTGTATAAAGAAATGAAAAGTCGAAATATACGCGATTTAGATGATATTTTTGGAGTAAAAAATCATGGATAACTTTAGTCAATATGAATTACAAACTCCAACCAATCAAGATTTAGAAATAACCTTTACTCCAGAAGAGGGCACTTTTCATTACGAATACCGCGTGATAACCGATGATCATTATGGTTCTTGGGTTTCGATCGAAAACGGAGATCCTATTACCATTTTATTAGATCAAACAGGAGAAAATCAAATCGAAGTAATTACCTATGATAAAGAAGATCATTCGACTCTTTTTCAAAGTGGAACTTATAAAATTGATAAAGAAGCACCAAAAATTCGTACTTCAGCACCTGTTATCACCTTTGAAGTAGGAACAGAATATAACTTTTTAGAAGATCTTACGGTTGAAGATAATTTTACTTCCAATCTTATTCTTACAGATAATTTAAAAGAGATTGATTTACAAACACCTGGAGAATATACCATTGTATTTGAAGCAGTGGATGAAGCAGGAAACAAAGCTGTAAAAAAAGTTCCTTTAACCATTGAAGAAGCTTATAGTAATCAATTATTTGTAATTCAAAACATTATTTTTCTTACGCTATGTATTTTTGCTTTTCTTATTTTGAAATTTCAAAAAAGTATTCGTTTAGAAAAAAGATTTACAAATTTTTCGGTAGAACCTTTAAAAGATCGAAGAGTTTCTATGTTTGATCATTTATCTACATTTTATGTTTTTCTCGTAAAAAAAATAAGTAAGGCCTTCCAAAAATCTGTTTTTTTAGGGAAATATGCGAAACATTATGAAAAATACGTTGGGGTTGCGAATAAAGATTTTTCTTGTGGTATGGATTTTATCGCAAGCAAAACGATTGTCTCTTTACTTTTTATCTTTATTGCAATCTTTGATCGAACGATTCAACTTCAACTATTACATTTTTATGAATTTTGTTTTCCAATGATCGTTGGCTTTTTTATGCCAGATATTATTTATATCTATAAATATAAATTGTATCGAAAACAATTAGAAGCGGATTTACTAGATGCGATTATTATCATGAATAATGCTTTTAAATCTGGACGAAGCATTACCCAAGCCTTAGAAATTGTTGCCGAGGAATTAAAAGGGCCGATTGCGAAAGAATTTCATAAAATGTATTTGGAAATGTCTTTTGGGCTTTATGTCGATGTGGTTTTTCAAAGATTTCAAGAACGTATGCAACTAGAAGAAATTACATATTTAACTGCATCTTTATCCATTTTAAATCATACTGGAGGGAATATTGTTAAAGTATTTTCATCCATTGAAAAATCCTTATTTAATCGTCAAAAACTACGATTAGAAGCAAAAGCATTAACTTCTAGTTCCCGAGTTATTGTTTGGGCACTTTTCTTAGTTCCACTTCTTTTTGTTCTTGTTATTCAATTAATTAATCCAGGTTATTTTGCTCCACTCTTCGCTTCTTCTTTAGGACTTCTTCTTTTCTTTTTGGTTTTGCTTTTATATGGACTTTACATATGGATTGTACGAAAAATTATGAAGGTAAGGATGTGATTTTATGGATAACCATATGATACATAAAATTTATCGAAAGCGAGATATTCAAAAAATCGAAGCCAAAATGAAGATGTTAGGAAACGTAAAAATGGATGCGGTAACCTTTATGAATCTTAGACTTTTTAGTACCATTGTTGTCTTTTTCTTAGTCATGTATTTATCAAAAGTTGGTTTTATTTTTGCCCCTTTGTCTGCAATCGTTACGTATTATCTTTTTTACTATCTTTTTATTACTTCTCCAATTCAAAGAAGAATTCGCAAATTAGATCATGAAGCTTTGTATTTTTTTGAAATTTTAACCTTAACCTTAGAGTCGGGGAGAAGTTTAGAAAGTTCTTTAGAAATTACTTGTTTTAACATTCATTCCGAACTTTCTGATGAATTTAAAAAAGCATTAATGGAAATGAAATTTGGAAAATCCTTAATTGAAGCTTTGGATGATATGAAAAAAAGAATACCTTCCGAAACCATTAATAACATTATTTTAAATATTACGCAAACGAGTTTATTTGGTAGTAGTATTTTAGATACGATGTATACTCAAATTGAATTTTTAAGAGAAAAACAAATTTTACAAATTAAAGAAAAAATCAATCAGATGCCAAACAAAATTAGTATTATTTCCGTTTTATTTATTGTTCCTTTAATTTTAATTATGATTTTAGGTCCGTTCCTTTTACGAATGATGATTTGACAAGAAAAAAGAATCGTGCTAGAATACATCAAAATTAAAAAGGGGTGATCTTATGCAAGAAGCATATCAAGTTTTAAACTTAGACCCGACAAAACCATTAACGATGAAGGAATTAAAAAAACATTATCGTATCCAAGCAAAAAAATGCCATCCAGATGCAGGTTTAGAAGCTGATTCTTTGAATCGTAATCAACAATTTCAAATGCTTACAAATTCTTATCAAATGCTACTAGAACTTTTAAAAAAAGAAGGAGAACTTGGTCCATTAGAAGAAATAGAGAAAACAAACTCTTCAGAAACCCAAGAAACTCCAAAAGAACCAAAAAAAGAAAATGCTTCCGAAACGAAAGAAACTTCAAAAGAAACAGAGAAAACAAATGCTTCGGAAGAAGCTTCAAAAAAGCCAGAAAAACCAAGATACCAAGAAGACGCTGAAAAAGTTTATGAACCACGAAAAATGGATGCACCGACTTGGTATTTCTTAGATGAAAAACTAAAGAAAAATCAAGAAGTTCCATTTTTTAAAAAAAGCCGAAATATACAAGTAACGTATTTTCAAGAAATTTTAAAAATGATCTTTGAACAAAAAAATCTTAGAGGTTTATCAGCAAAAGTCCAAGCGTTGCAAGAAATTTTTGAAAAGACATCTTCGTCTTTTTTCCTTGACATGGATCTTTATTCTTATCAAGAATTTCTTCAAAACTTTTCTAAGTTTTGGAATTCTCTTTCTTTTGCGATTGATCAAGACTTATCCAGAATTCGTTTTTGGGCAATTCAAACCGATCAAATTTTCATTTTAAAAGAAGTTCCCTTTTATTATTTTATCGATCAAGAACTTCCATTTTCTCAAAAAAAATATTATGAGGATGCGAAAAAATCTTTAAAAGAAATTTTAAACGATTCGATTTCTTGTGATCAAGTTTTCTTTTGTCATTTACATTATGCATCCATGGCTACGTTTTCCATTCCTGTACGTGTAGTACCTTTAAAAAATAAATATGCCTATTGTTTTGATTATGTAAAAAGCTTTGAACAAGCATTTCAAAGATTTTATCATCAAGATCCAAATCAATTAGGAAAAATTTCGACAGAACCAGTAAAACAATATTTTAAAACGTATGCTTTTGATCGTAGATATTATCGTTAATCTCCTTTTCGGAGATTTTTTATATACTAGGAATTTGCTTTGAAAATGTGATATAATAAGTACTTGAAAGGAAGAAGTGTATGAGAAATGTAGAAGAAAGAAATCTAAGTTCCAAAATTTTAGAAAGAGAAGTTTTCTTAATGACCAAAGATTTCTTTTCCCTTTTAAAAGAAAATCCTAATTTAATTGAAAAAGGACTTGCGATTGAAAAATTTAAACTAGCGATGCTTCATCGTTTATACCAACTAGATCAACTATTCATAGGAAGAGAATACCATGACTATTTTTTTCCATATGAAAATTTCTCCTATTTCTTAGATGTAACCAAAAATCTAGAAGATTATGGATACGGAAATTTTCCCATCAAAAATCAAGAAGTTTTTTGCTCTCTTCTTTGGAAAAATTTCGATTCTTCTATAGAAAAACAATTAGTATTTACGTTTGAAAATGGAAAAATCCTTTCTTTTCTTGATTTTTCTTACAGTAAATATTTAGAAAAAGAAAATACCGTATTTTATTTTCGACCAAAAGAAAAACAATTAGTAAACATAGGAGGAATGGATCATGAAAACCGAAGATTTTGATTTTGAATTACCAGAAGAGTTAATTGCGCAAACGCCATTAGAAAAAAGAGATGCATCTAAGTTACTTGTTTTAGATAAAAAAACAGGAAACATAGAACATAAACATTTTGATGATCTTTTAACCTATTTAAAAAAAGGAGACGTTTTAGTTCTTAACGATACGAAAGTGATTCCTGCAAGACTTTATGGGGTAAAAGAAGAAACCGGTGCAGTGATTGAAATTTTAATGCTAAAAGAAGAAAAAAAAGATCATTGGCAATGTTTGGTAAAACCAGCCAAACGAATCAAAGTAGGTAGTGTTGTTGATTTTGGAAATGGAAAATTAAAAGCACAATGTGTTGAAGTTCGAGAAGAGGGAATTCGTGTTTTTCAATTTTTATATACCGGAATTTTTCTCGAAATTTTAGATTCTTTAGGAGAAATGCCTCTACCACCATATATTCATGAAAAATTAAAAGAAAAAGATCGATATCAAACGGTGTATGCAAAAAATCCTGGAAGTGCTGCAGCACCAACCGCAGGACTTCATTTTACTAAAGATTTATTAGAAAAAATAAAACAAAAAGGAATTGAAATTTATTTTATTACCTTACATGTTGGACTTGGAACTTTCCGTCCAGTAAATGTAGAAGATGTTACGAAACATAAAATGCATAGTGAATTTTATTCTATGAGTAAAGAAGTTGCGGATGCTTTAAATAAAGCCAAAGAAGAAGGAAGAGAAATTATTAGCGTTGGAACAACAACAACAAGAACTTTAGAAACGATTAAAACGTTATATGGAACATTTAAAGAATGTTCTGGATGGACCGATATCTTTATTTATCCAGGCTATGAATTTAAAGCCATCGATCATTTAATTACCAATTTTCACTTACCAAAATCAACCCTTGTTATGTTAGTAAGTGCACTTGCTGGAAAAGAAAATATTATGAATGCATATAAAGAAGCGGTTAAAAATAAATATCGGTTTTTCTCTTTTGGCGATTCGATGTTTATTCGTTAAAAAATAGGTGAAAAATGAAAAAAGTAATTGTTATTGTAGGACCTACTGCCGTAGGAAAAACCAAATTAAGTATCGAACTTGCAAAAGCTTATCAAGGAGAAATTATCAATGCCGATAGTACGCAAGTTTACCGGTCGATGGATATCGCAACTGCCAAAGTAAAAGAAAAGGAAAAAGAAGGAATCCCTCATCATTTGTTTGATATCAAAGATCCAAAAGAAGACTATACGGTTTATGATTATCAAAAAGATTGTAGAAAAAAAATCGAAGAAATTTTTAAAAGAGGAAATACTCCAATCTTGGTTGGAGGAACTGGACTTTATATCAAAGCAGCCCTTTATAACTATCAATTTGAAGAAGAAGAAAAAAACGAAGAAGATTCTAGAGATACCCAAACGTTGTATCAAGAATTGTTAACCAAAGATCCAAAAACAACCATCCATCCAAAGAACCGAAAAAGAATTCTTCGTGCTTTACAATATTATAATTTTCACCAAAAACCTTTCAGTGAAAAAAAGAAAGCAGACACTTTATTATACGATACGATTTTTCTTGGTCTTACCACCGATCGAACAATTTTGTATGAAAAAATTAATAGGCGAGTGGATGCGATGATCGAAGAAGGACTATTAGAAGAAGCAAAAAAAATGTATGAACTTCCTTACCGAAGCAAAGCTATTTTAACACCAATCGGCTATAAAGAATTATTTCCTTATTTTGAAGGAAACCAATCTTTAGAAGAATGTATTTCTACGATGAAAAAAAATAGTCGTCATTATGCCAAAAGGCAATATACCTTTTTTCGTCATCAATTACCCATTGTATGGTTTCCCGTAAATTATAATCACTTTGATCAAACCGTAGAAGACGTAAAAAACTATATCGAAGAAAAATAACGAAAAACCGTTATTTTTTTTATATACTAGGAAAGTCATAAAGCAACACTTTGTGATCAACTGTTCGTAAAATGTATTTGCAAAGATAATTTTGAATGCTATACTTGGCATATCAGAAAGAGAGAGGATCCTATGCGAATCTTAAAAGGTTATGTATTTAGACTTTATCCAAACCAAAAGCAAAAAGAACTTATAGAGAAAACCATAGAATCTTCAAGATTTATCTATAATTATTTTTTAGAAGATAAAATAAAAGAATATAAAGAAATTGGTAAACGTAAAAGTGCCTATGATCAAATCAAATTAATATCATCCTTGAATTTAGATGTAAGTAGTCAAATCTATAGTGTATGTAATGATCAAAATAAGGAAGTAAAAGATTTCAGTATAAGAAGCTTAGAATGTTCGGTATGTCATACGATTCATGACCGAGATTTTAATGCATCCGTTAATATCATGTTGGAAGAATTAAAAAAATATAGGAAAGGAGTAGAACGAAAAGTCTATTAAAATTTTGACAAAGGGAAAAACAAGTAGGGCCTAGACGATCCGATATTGGTCTATGGAGAAGTCTTAGATTTCAAAGAAGTAGAAAAAGCTTACTGTGAGGTAAGCTATGTCAGAATTTATGTTGACTTTTGTTCTAAAGTCACTTACTTGTCACTTTAAAAGATCTATAATGAATTTGTAAGGAGGAATTTATGGAAATTTTAAGAGTAGAAAAATTAACAAAAATATATGGAAAAGGAGAAAATAAAGTGGTTGCTTTAGACAACGTATCTTTTTCTGTAGAAAAAGGAGAATTTGTTGCGATTGTAGGTGCCAGTGGCTCTGGAAAATCAACGTTACTTCATTTAATTGGTGGTGTTGATAGGCCAACGAAAGGAAAAGTTTTCATTGATGGAAAAAACATTTATGAAATGAATGATGATAAACTTGCGATTTTTCGAAGAAGACAAATTGGTTTAATCTATCAATTTTATAATCTAATTCCCATATTAAATGTAGAAGAAAACATTACGTTACCACTAGAATTAGATAAGCGAGCCGTTGATAAAAGTCATTTAGACGAACTATTGGAATTGCTTGGACTTAAGAATAGAAAAACGCATTTACCAAACGAATTATCAGGAGGACAACAACAAAGAGTATCCATCGGAAGAGCACTAATTACCAATCCAGCGATTATTCTTGCCGATGAACCAACCGGAAACTTAGATTCCAAATCCAGTGATGAAATTGTTTCTTTACTAAAAAAATCAAACAAAGAATATAAACAAACAATGATTATGATTACCCATAATATGGAAATCGCAAAAGAAGCCGACCGAATTATAAAAATCGAAGATGGAAAAATTGTAGAGGAGAATTAAAGATGAAAGTCCTTAATAAATTATCTTTAAAAAATTTACTTCTAAATAAAAAAAGAAGTATTGGTATTTTTCTCGGGATCGTCTTATCTACAGCCCTTATTTGTGCAACCGCAGGATTGTTTATCAGTTTTCGAGATGCTTTAATACAGACCGCAATCGAAAGTAGAGGAAATTATCATCTTGCTTTATTCCATCAAACCGAAGAAGATATAAACGTTTGGAAAAATAACCGAGATATCGAAGAGTTTGAAGTATTACAAGATGTCGGTTATTCCAAGTATGAGATGCCATCCGAAGAAAGACCATATATTCATTTATATTCCTATGAGGAAGAAAAAAGTTTTTCCAATTTATCCGTAACGTTACTAGATGGAGAATATCCAAAAAATGCGAACGAAATTTTAATCAGTGAAGAACTTTATTTAACCGATCGAGATACCTATGGAATAGGGAAGAAAATCACATTAAATGTTGGTGAGAGAAAAACTTTAGATGGATATACAATGACAAAAGAAAATCCATATACCGAAGAAGAAACCATTATAAACCAGGTACAAAAAACCTTTACCATTACTGGAATCATGTACCGAGATTATGGGTTAGATCCTCATGGAGATCCTGGAATTAGCTGTCTTACCGTTGGGTTAGAACCGGACACGAAAAAACAAGAAACCGTTTATATTCGAATAAAAAAACCAGCAAGTTATGAAAAAACATTTTCCGAAATTTTAGGAACTACAATAACAGAAACATCTCCGACAACAACCGAAAATTATAGTATGAATACCGAACTTCTTCGGTGGCAAGCATTAAAATTTGATTCCGGAACGACAAAAATGCTTTCTTCCATTATGGTCGTTTTGCTAATCATCATTGTTGGAACTAGTATCTTTTGCATAAAAAATTCCTTTGATATTTCCGTAATGGAAAAGAAAAAAAATTATGGAATGCTTGCAAGTGCAGGAGCAACCAAAAAACAAATCAAAAGAAACGTAATTACCGAAGGATTCATGATTGGAATTCTTGGGATTCCAATTGGAATTGTCGTAGGGTACATAGCTGTTTTCCTTTTAACGATTGTCGTAAACAGTGTCATTGGAGATTTTATTACAGAAAATGTAGAAATGCGATGTGTAATTTCATGGTTACCAATAGTCGTATCGATCGTTCTTGGAAACGTAACCATTTACTTTTCAAGTGTTCGAGCAGCGAAAAAAGCAAGCAAAGTAACTCCCATCGATTTAATCAGAAATAGCGATGATGTAAAAATGAATAAGAAAAAGTTAAAAACACCTTCTTTTATCAAAAAACTATTTGGTGTCGGTGGAGTCATTGCTTATAAAAATTTAAAAAGAAGTAAGAAAAAATATCGTACAACCGTAATCTCTTTAGCCATCAGTGTGTTTGTATTTATTAGTATGAATACGTTTATGTATTATACATTTAAAGTAACCAATTCCTATTATTCAAACATTGATTATAATGTTATGGTAACTTCTTCTTTTGTGGATGCACCAAAAATAAACGACGTTTTAAAAATCAAAGATACCGATGATTATACAATGCTTTATCAATCCAAATGGACATCTGAAGGGTATTTAGAAATTGATGATTTATCGA
>CALVWH010000125.1 GCA_944364705.1 uncultured Bacilli bacterium
GTATTTTTTTGAAGAAAAATGTGCTAAAATAAAAGAAGGAGTGGTTTTATGTTAAAATGCAATGTTTTTCCAGCTGATACGTATATTGTTTTAAATAAAACCATATTAACGGAACAAGATCGGAAAATTATTACCATGCTATATCAACCATTAATTGGTGGGAAGAGTACAAGTCTTTATTTTACTTTATGGTCTTATTTAGATCGTTTAGAAGTATTTTCTTCGGAATTTACTCATCATCATCTCATGACTTCTTTAGGGTATCGTATGGATGAAGTAATTGAAGCAAGAGAAAAATTAGAAGGAGTAGGACTTTTAAAAACTTATGTAAAAAAAGATCACATTAATAATTTTGTTTATGAATTATATTCTCCTTTATCACCAAAAGAATTTTTCGAAAATCCTATTTTAAGTACCAGTTTATATCATAACATTGGAAAAAAAGAATATGAAAATGTTCTTCAAAACTTTAAAGTTCCAAGAATTAATTTAAAAGATTACGAAGATATTACTTGTTTATTTAGTGAAGTCTTTGACATGGTTTCTACCGACGAATATACTTATCAAAAAAACTTAAAAAGAAAACAAAAAGGAAACATTGAAATCGAAACATTTATGAACATCGATCAACTTTTAGAAAAAATACCAGAAGAATTATTAAATATTCGAAGTGTAGGACAAGAATTAAAAGATCTTTTGTTAAAACTTGCATTTGTCTATCATTTAGAAGAAGATGCGATGGTCCAAATCATTCAAAATTCTTTAACTGCAAAGCGTACCATCGATCCATCTCTTCTTCGAAAAAATGCTAGAGATTTTTATACGTTTGAACATAGTGGAAATTTACCAAGCATTTTATATAAAAATCAACCAGAATATTTACGAAAACCGATAGGAGATACTTCAAAACGGGCAAAAATAATTTATACGTTTGAAACAACTTCTCCTTATGCTTTTTTAGCAAGCAAATATAAAGATGGAAAACCACTACCAACCGAACTTAAAATTTTAGAAACGTTAGCCATCGATTTAAACTTAAAACCTGGGGTCATTAATGTTTTAGTAGATTATGTCTTAAAAATAAACAAAAATAAATTAGCAAAAAATTTTACGTTAGCCATTGCTGCTCAATGGAAAAAATCAAAGATTGAAACCGTAGAAGATGCCATGAATTTTGCTGAAAAAGAATATAAATCCAGAAGAAAAGATGGAAAAAGAGTAACCGTAGAAGAAAAACCAGAATGGTTTTCAAAAACGATCAAAAAACAAGAAATGAGCAAAGAAGAATTAAAAGAAATTGATCAGTTATTGGAAGGAATTTAGTTTTATGGAAAATATTAATCAAACAATACAAAAAAAAATTACTCCCAAAGATTTAGAAAAATCTTACCAAGAAGCAAAGAAAGATGAAAACTTTGAACAATTTATCCATCAATTTTCTTTGCCAGAAAATTTGTTAAAAAAATATACAAGTCAGTTAGAAGAGTCTATGAAAGAATGGAACCACTGTGAACATTGCAAAAATATTTTAACTTGCAAAAACAAAATTGCTGGCTATGTTTACTTACCTAAACAAGTACATGATATCCTTACATTTTCTTATATCGAATGCAAAAAAAATCAAAAAAGAAAAAAAGAAATGTCTTTTTTAAAAAATATTACCGTTTATGAAAGCTCTTATGACCTTTTAAATACTTCTTTTAAAAATGTTTATAAAGAAGATAAAAACCGCGTGCATGTGATTAAATATTTGCTCCAATTTATTAAAAATTATGGAGAAGAGAAAGGACTTTATTTACATGGAAGTTTTGGGTGTGGGAAAACCTACTTAATTGTCGCAACCTTAAGAGAATTAGCCAAAAAAAATATCCAAAGTACGATTGTATTTTGGCCAGAGTTTTTACGAGATTTAAAATCTTCTTTCCATAGTTCTTTTGAAGAAAAAATGGATCATATCAAAAAAAGTCCGATTCTTTTAATTGATGATATCGGTGCAGAGAATGCAACCGTATGGGCAAGAGATGAAATTTTAGGACCCATTGTACAATATCGAATGGAAAAGAAGTTACCAACGTTTTTCACTTCAAATTTAACTTTAGAAATGTTAGAAAAACATTTAAGCCTTGCAAATAATAAAGTAGAAGAAGTAAAAGCTAGAAGAATTATCGAAAGAATTCGGCAATTGACGGTACAAGAGGAAATGATTAGTGAAAATTTAAGAAAGTGAAATTTCTTTTTTTGTAGGCATACAATATACTGGTGATATAAATGAGACTATCCGATTTACAACATAAAGATATTATTAATGTTTTAGATGGTAAAAAAGTAGGAAATATCATTGATGTTTCCATTGATGAAAATGGCAAAATGGTAAGTTTAATTGTTGAAAAAACAAAATCTTTTGTAACTTTATTTACGGGTGGAAGTGAAATTGAAATCCATTGGCAGCAAATAAAAAAAATAGGAGAGGATGTTATTTTGGTAGAAACCAATCCGTAAGACTTGTTTTTTCATAAAATTGATGATACAATAATTATGTTATTGCCCTATAGCCAAGCGGTAAGGCAACTGACTCTGAATCAGTCATTTCGTTCGTTCGAATCGAACTAGGGCAGCCATAATGTCGATTATTCCTGCAAAGGAATTTTTTTTTTCGACAAAAAAGGATTGACGAATTCTTATTTTTAGCGTACAGTAAAAGGAAACCAAACGGTAATCTAGGATTTTATTGGTTTTCCAAAGAAATTCTTTGGTTTTGGGAAAGAGATGATTTTATGAATGAAAAATTTGATGCTTTTTTAATGGAACATCAAGATTTATATGAGAAGGATTTGTTTGATTCGATTAAAGAAAGAGGAACTAGTTTTTTAGAGGAAGAAATTATTCCAGATGTTTTTATGCAGATTTACGATGCCATTGGGATTTTGCCAGATGATAAAAACAATTATTTAAAATTTTTAAAGTTGTTAAAACAACGATATGTGTTAGAGAAAAACATTTTAGAAGTAGGTTGTGGGATTTTACCAAGATTAGGTGTTTATCTTTCAAAGCAGCAAACAGAAAATGGAACGGTAACTGTTATGGATCCAGTATTAGGAGAGTAATTTCATCACTTAAATTTTACTGGTTTAAAACAAAAAGTAGATGAATTTACGGACTTTTCTCCTTATGATCTTGTAATTGGACAATATCCATGCGAAGCAACCGAAATTACGATCGAAAAAGCTTGTGAATATCAAAAAGATTTTTATCTTTTATTATGTGGGTGTACGCATTTTCGGTCACCCCTTCCTTTTATGACAATGCCAAATTTTTATCACGAATATTTGTATGAAAAAACAACCAATTTATTACAAAAATATGATAATGGAAAACTAAAGGTTTTAAAACCTGGAAATGAAAATCCTTTTCTATATCCAATTATCACCAATGAAAAATAGGAGGTGCCTTTTGGAAGAATATTTTGATCTTCTCGATGAATTTGGTCAAAAACTTGGACAAAGGAAAGAGAGAAGTCTTGTTCATAAAGATGGAAATTTTCATCGAAGTGTTCACATTTGGATTTATAATGACAAAAAGGAAATTTTATTTCAGCGGCGATGTGCTTTTAAAGATTTAGGTTCCAATCGTTTGGATATGTCTTGTGGAGGACATTTGAATGCTGGAGAAACTTCTATAGAAGCAGCTTTAAGAGAATTAAAAGAAGAATTAAATCTTACGATTGATCCAAAAGAATTACATTATGTTATGACGGTTAAAAGAATTTTTGAAAAAGGACAAGTAAAAGATAGAGAATTTAACGATGTTTATCTTTTAAAGACAACAAAAACTTTATCTGAGTTTAAAATGCAAAAAGAAGAATTATCCGAATTAATGTTTTTATCTGTAGAGCAGTGGGAACGTTTGTTAAAATACCAATCAAAAGATTTTCTGCCATATCCAATAGAACAGAATTTTTTAATTTATTATTTAAAGACAAAAGAAAAAAGTTATGCAGAATAACTTTTATTTTTGTATATGGCGGAGACGGAGGGAATGGAACCCAAGAGACCAAAAATGACTAATGAATTACGAGTCAAGATCGCTATGACCACTTCGATACATGTCCAA
>CALVWH010000126.1 GCA_944364705.1 uncultured Bacilli bacterium
ATTTTATTATACATTGTCCTTATCTTTTCTGTCTAATTTATTATAACCGATCCACCCTTTTTATGAAAATGTCAAGAGAAGGTCAATGGATTTATATAAATTACGTTCCCTCTGATCATAAACTTTAATAATGGTATAATAATATTAGATAGGATGATTTTATGGCAGTTTATAAAAATCGAACAAAGAAAAGAAAAATAAAAAAGAAAGCTCTTTTTTTTGGAATTCTTTTCTTAATTATCTTCCTTTTTGTTCTTTGTTTTTCTGTGAAAATCATAAAAAAAAGAACAGAAAAAGAAGTCCATCAAATAGAAGAAACCGATACCTATACATTAAAAATAGACTATCCAATCTTTCATATAAAAAAAGTAGATGAAAAAATAAAGACCTATGTAGATAAAAAAAGAGATGAATTTCTTGAAATAAATGAAAAAGTAGAAAAGCCATTAACGAGTAAATATGATTTTCTTTTGAATGTAACAAAAGGTGAGTACCAGGATCTTTTGAATGTTCATATGAATACGTTATCTTATACCGGTGGTGCTCATTATATGAGAGATGATGAATCGTTTCATTATAATAAAAAAACAAAACAATTTATGGAATTATCCGATTTCTTTAAAGATAAAGAATCCTTTGATAAAATTGATGATCTTGCTTATCGTCATTTGACGGATTTAAAAAAGGAAGATGGAAATTCTCGGGAAATCTGGTTAAGAAGAGGGATTGCACCCGATAATGTCAACTATCAGCACTTTATGTTTAAAAAAAGTGGCCTAGAAATTTTGTTTCCTCCTTATCAAATTGGACCTTGGTCCGATGGAGAAATTAAAATTACCATTCCATATCAAGAATTAAATCCTTTCCTAAAAGAACAATATAAAGGAAAAACAAAAGAAACAAAGGAAGAAATTTTGATTCCCCAAATAAGAGATCTTACCAAATATAAAGATAAAAAATTAATTGCGTTTACTTTTGATGACGGACCAAACACAAGCACTACAAATCTTTTGTTAGATTCCTTAGATCAATATGATGCAAGAGTTACTTTCTTTGTATTAGGAAACCGAATTGATAGCAATCAAGAAGTACTAAAAAAAGCCTTTTTACAAGGAAATCAAATTGGAAGTCATACCTATAACCATAAAAACTTATTTGTCTTAAAACAAGAAGATATTTTAAAAGAAATCAACGACACCAATGAAAAAATAAAAGAAGTGATTGGAGAATATCCGACCCTTATAAGACCACCTTATGGAAATACCAATCAAAAAATCAAACAATTAAGCAATCTTTATACCATTTTGTGGGATATCGGTACTTTAGATTGGAAATACAAAAATGCTGAAAAAATATGCGAAGAAATTATAAAAAATGCTTATGATGGAGCGATTGTTTTACTTCATGATATTTATGAATCTTCCGTACGTGGAGCACTTATGACTATGGAACAATTATCAAAAGAAGGATATGCTTTTGTTAACATCGAAGAAATGGCTGCTTTAAAAAATAAAGATTTAAATTATGAAGAAACTTATTATCATTTGAAATAGAGGGATAAGATGAAAAAAGCAATTTTACTTTTAAAATTAATCGTATGCGTTTCCATTGCTTTTCTTTTAAGCGATTTTCTAAGAAATAATTCTACGAATCAAAAAGAAAGTAAAAAATATCCAGCCACCGAAACATTTTTAAAACAAGAAAAAAAGAAAGATTTAAAAAAAATAAAAGAAGGAATCTATGAAATTAATCATCCAAAACCAGTCATCCCAGAAAAACCAAACCTTCCAGACCTTAATGGATCTCCAAAAGATGTTTTTCAGCAAAACAAAATTTTAATGATCGGGGATTCTTTTGTCGAAGGAATGGAAGCTTATGGAGCTCTTTATTCTTCCAATACCATATGGCAACGAGGAAAAAGAATCGATGATATGACCGATCAATTAGAAAAGGCCGTTTCTTATCAACCCAATTTTCTTATCCTTTCTTATGGATCAAACGATGTACAAATGTGGGATGCAAACGTCGATGGATTTATAAACGCATATCGTAAAAGTTTAGATAACATTCATCAAGCGTTACCAAATACCAAAGTTTATGTTTGTGCAATCCTTCCGGTTAGTCAAAAAGCAAAACAAGAAGATCCATCGTTTCAATATGTGGATTTGTTTAATCAACGATTAAAACAATTGTGTGACGAAAAAGGAATAACTTTTATCGATAGTAGTTATTTATTAACCTTAGAGTCCGATCCTTATGGTCCAGATGGAATTCACCCAAAAGGATATTTTTATGAAAAATGGGCAGAAAATATAGTAAGTAAGATGAGGGAATAAAATGAAAATAAGACAAGTGATTTTTATGACGGTATTTATCGCTACCTTTTTAGCAATACCATTTTTAACCAAAGATCGAAAAGTAACACTAGAAGAAATAGAGCAAACCATCAAACCATATATAGATGAAAAAATCATAAAAAAAGTAGAAGACAGTACTCTTTATAAAAACTATAAAATCAATCCATCTTCTTTCGATGGGTACCTTAGTTATGGACCAGTTTCTTATATGAATGTTCAAGAAATAACCGTATTTAAAGAAAAAGATAAAAAACAAAGACAAAGAGTTTTAGAAAAAATACAAGAATATATAAACAAAAAAATTGTAACGTTTGAAGGATATGGACCAAAACAAGTAGAACTTCTAAAAAATGCGATCGTTCAAATCAAAGGAGATTATATCTTTTGTATTATTTTAGAAGAAAAAGATTCTCTTTTAAGCGATCTTGAAAACCTATTTTAGAAAGGAGAATGCCTGTGCCTTTTAATTCTATTGTCTTTTGTTTTTTATTTTTACCACTTACCATTCTCTTATATTTTTTGGTTCCTAAAAAACTAAAAAATTTATATTTGTTATTGATCAGTATCCTTTTTTATTCTTATAGTGGACTTTTTAATACGATTATCTTATTGTTTATGGTTTTTTATAATTACATATCCGTTCGAAAAATGGATCGCTTAGGAAAACGAAGAAAGTATAAGTTAATTGAAATTTTAATCATCAATTTATTTGTATTGTGCTACTTCAAATACTATTATTTACTTCTTAGCAATCTTTTCCAAAACGTATCTTTTAAAGAAATTCTTCTTCCTTTAGGAATGTCTTTTTATATCTTTACGATCGTATCCTATGTTCTAGATGTATATCATAGAAAAATCGAAAGTGAAAAAAATTTCCTTTCTTTTAGTTTATATGTTTTGTTTTTTCCAAAATTAATTATGGGACCTATCGTTCGATACCAAGACTTTAAAAAACAACAAAGCCAGGAATTCCAACCATCTCTTTTTCATTCTGGATGCAAACGATTTGTTCTTGGACTTTCGATGAAAGTCATTTTAGCAGACACTTTTTCTAAAATCCTTGCCTCTTATGAACCAGCTTCCATGCTTGGTAGCATCCTAATTTTATTTTTATACTCGTTTCAAATTTATTATGACTTTGCCGGGTATACCAATATGGCTTTAGGATTAAGTAATCTTTTTGGGTTTTCTTTTGAAGAAAACTTTGATTATCCATATTTATCCAAAAGTGTTGGAGAATTTTTCCGACGTTGGCATATTACGTTAGGAAAATGGTTCCGGGATTACGTTTATATTCCTTTGGGAGGTAGTAGGGTATCCAAACCTCGATTGATCATGAATTTACTCATTGTATGGCTTCTTACAGGAATGTGGCATGGCGCAACTTTTAACTTTATTTTATGGGGATTATTCTTAGGAATGATCATTGCTTTTGAAAAACTTCTATTTTCTAAAATTCATGGATTTCGAATTATTCGAACCATCTTAACTTTTTTCATTATCTCGATCAGTTGGGTATTTTTCTTTCATTCCGATATCAACGACATAACGTCTATTTTAAAAAACTTAATCAATACCCATCAACTTACCGATCTTTCTAGTTTATTTCTTATCCAAAACAATGGAATTTATTTGATCATCGGTCTTATTGGAATCACGCCATTTGTAAAAAATATAGGCAAACGTTTTCAAAAAGGAAGCAATCTTCTTTATCATATCTTTACTAGTTTCTTTTTATTAATCTTACTTTGTTTATCCACGGCATATTTAATTAGTTATTCTTATCAAACATTTTTATATTTTAATTTTTAAAGGAGAAGAATATGAAAAAAAAGACACATTTTTTTGGTTGGTTAACCTTAATTTTTCTTTTAACAATATTTTTTATGAACTTTTTTTCTCCAGACATAAAATTTTCCAAAGAAGAAAATCGAACCATGGCACAAAAGCCAAAAATGGATGCACAAGGAGTTTGGAATGGAAGTTATGGATCAAATTATGATGCCTATATGGAAGACCAATTTTGGAACCGAAGCTTCTGGAAACGAATGAAAACAAAATTCGAAAAAACCATAGGATTAAAAAAAATCGATAATATTTATTTTGGAAACGATGGTAGGTTAATTGAAGAAGCCGTCATTCCATCGGAAGAATTTATGAAAAGAAGAGTAGAAAATCTCAAAAAATTCGATACCGATTATTCAAAGTTAAACGTACAATTTCTACTGATTCCAAATAAAATAGGAATTTATTATGATGAAGTTGGTTCCAAGAATCTTCAGGAAGAATTATATCAGAAGTTTACTTCCAACTTTCGAGAAGATTTGTTTAAAATAAATCCTTTTGAGATTTTAAAAGAACATAAAAAAGAAAAAATTTTTTACGATACCGATCATCATTATACAACCTTAGCTGCCCGTTATCTTAGCGAAAGCTTCTATGATAAGAAAGACGTAACGTATGAAGAATATACCGTAAACGATCATTTTGTTGGAACTAGTGCGAATAAAATTGCTTACTATGAACACGCAGATACCGTTTCTTTATATGTTCCCAAAGAAGAAATCTCTTATTATGTAACGTATGATGGAGAAGAGAAAGAATATACGACCATTTATGACGATCAAAAACAATACAGCAACAATCCTTATGAAATATTTTTTGGTGGAAACCATGGAAAGATAGAAATTCAAACCAACGCAGAAAAAGAAAATAAATTACTTTTAATCAAAGATTCTTATGCCAATAGTTTTCTTCCATTTATTTTATCTGAATATCGAGAAATTATTGTGATTGATCCGAGATATTATTATGAAAATATTGACGAAGTCATCAAAGATAAACAAATTACCGATATTTTACTTCTTTATAATATGAATACTTTTTTTGAAGATACCTCTTTTGATGATATGGTCGAAAACATAAAAGAATAAAAGAAAAAAATCGAAGCACCCTATAGTTGGGTGTTTTTCTATGAAATTAAGAAATCATGTTTTTTTTGAAGACCTTGAAAAATACGGATATCAATATAAAGAAAACATAATCTATCCTACGTATCAGAAAAAGAAAACTTTTGGAAACAAAACCATTAGGATCGATATTTTACTTATGAACCGAACCATCTATATCAATAAAAGCTCGAAGATTACAAACAAAGAAAAAAAGTATTTAAAAGATTTACAAGAAGCAAATCTTCTTGAAAAAGAGTAGAAAGATTGACGCTTAAAGAAAATATCGATATAATGAAAAAAGATATGATTTTTCATATCAAATCCAAAAAAACGAATGTAATTTTACATGGAATAATAAAATACAAAAGGAGGATAGACATGCTAGAATTAAAAAACATATCATTTCAAAGAGATCATAAAAAAATTTTAGATCAAATTAATTTAACCTTTGATGAGAATGCTTTTTATGTAATTACCGGAGCAAACGGAAGTGGAAAATCAACGCTCGCGAAAATCATTATGGGATTAATAAAACCAGATTCTGGTCAAATTCTTTTTAATGGTCAAGACATTACGGATAAAAACGCATCCGAAAGAGCCAATCTTGGAATTGGTTTTGCTTTTCAGCAGCCCGTTTGTTTTAAAGGAATTACTGTTTTAGATTTATTAAAAATTGCCGAAAAAAACAAAGTAGACAAAAAAGAAATCTGTGATTTATTATCTGCCGTTGGACTTTGTGCAAAAGAATATATCCATAGAGAAGTCAATAATTCTTTATCTGGAGGAGAATTAAAAAGAATTGAAATCGCAACCGTCTTTGCACGACATCCAAAACTTGCGATTTTTGATGAACCAGAAGCAGGAATTGATTTATGGAGTTTTCAAAACTTAACCGAAGTTTTTCAAAAAATGAAAGAAAACGATCGCATTACGTTAGTAATTTCTCATCAAGAAAGAATTTTAAATCTTGCGGATCAAATTATCGTTATGGAAAAAGGAAAGGTAAAACAAATGGGAAAAAAAGAAGAAATTTTATCTTCTCTTTTACAGCCCGTTTGCTGTAAAAAAGGAGGGGACTCTTGTGAATCTTGCCGATGAAAAACTATTAGAAGAAGTGATCGGAAAACAAGAAAAAAAAGCAGATGCCTATAATCTTCGAAAAAATGGTGAAGGGATCCTTCGAAAAAACAGTCCTTACATTCAAATCGTACCAAAAGAAGATGGCAAAGGAATCGATGTTTATGTCAAAGAAAATACGTTGTTTGGGATTGTTCACATTCCAGTTCTTCTTACACAAAGTGGTCTTACCGATGTTGTTTATAACGATTTTCATATTGGAAAAAACGCCAATGTCATTATCCTTGCTGGATGTGCTATTCATAACGGAAAACATCAAAACTCTCAGCACGATGGAATTCATCGGTTCTTCGTAGAAGAAGGTGCAAAAGTAAAATATGTAGAAAAACATTATGGCGAAGGGAAGGGAACTGGAAAGAAAATTTTAAATCCGGTTACCGAAATTACTTTAGAGAAAAACGCATCCATGACGATGGATTCTACACAAATCAAAGGAGTCGACGAAACCATACGAAAAACCAATGCGATGGTAAAAGAAAATGCTACTCTTGTCGTAACCGAAAAAATATTAACTAACCAAAAACAAAAAGCAATTACTTCCTTTTCTGTTTCCTTAGAAGGAGAAAATTCAAGTGCTAAAGTAACTTCAAGATCGGTTGCGACCGAAGAATCTTATCAAGAATTTATTTCAAATATTGTTGGAAACAATAAAAGTTATGCACACGTAGAATGTGATGCCATTATTAAAGACCAAGCTTCGGTGAAAGCAATTCCAGAAATTTATGCCAAACATGTCGATGCCAATTTAATTCATGAAGCAGCCATTGGAAAAATTGCTGGAGAACAATTGATGAAATTAATGTCTTTAGGATTAAGTGAAAAAGAAGCAGAAGAAACAATTATTCAAGGATTTTTAAAATAAATGTAGAGATTTCTACATTTTTCTTTTCTATGATATAATATCGCTAGGTGATGAAAGGTGCAAAAAATTTTAGCAATCGATGATGATGAAACCATTTTAGAAGAACTAAAATCTTTACTTTCCAATGCTGGATATCAATTCTTTGGGTTAAAAAACTTAAATCAAGCCGAAGAACAAATTTTTAAATTAAAACCAGATCTTATTTTATTAGATATTCAAATTCCTATGGGAAATGGAGAACTTTTTCTAAAAAACTTACGAAAAAAAACAAACGTTCCAATCATTATGGTAACCAGTAAAAATACCGAAGTAGATGAAGTTTTATCCATGAGTTATGGAGCCGATGATTATATTACAAAACCATACAATCCAACCATTTTACTCTTACGAATTCAAACTATCTTAAGAAGAAAAGACCAAAACTTTTCCACGTTAACTTATCGTGATATTCAAGTAAATGTTCAAAAAGGAATGCTTACCAAAGGAGAAAAAGAAATTATTTTAACCAAAAATGAAATGATTATTTTTACATACTTGCTTCAAAATCAAGGAAAAATAGTCACTAGAGATGAACTTATGACCGATTTATGGAACAATGCGGAATATGTAAACGATAATGCATTAACCGTAAATATCAGTAGACTTCGTTCAAAATTAGAAGAAATTGGTCAAAAAGATGTCATCGAAACAAGGAAAGGACAAGGATATTTGTTATTATGAATTTAAAAAATTATACCAAAGATCATTGGTTTTTTCTTTTCCTTTCTAGCTTTTGTCTTTTCTTTCTTTATGCAATGTTACGAGCATTTAAAGCAGACGAAGAATTAATTTTTGGAATTTTATTTACCTTACTTCTTTTTTTCGCCCTTTTCTTTTTTTATGAATTTTTTCGAAAAAGAAACTTTTATCAACAATTTTTAAAACAACTAGATTCTCTTGATCAAAAATATTTAATTACCGAATTAATAGAGACGCCATCGTTTCTTGAAGGAAAACTATTATTATCTTCTTTATATGAAATCGATAAATCGATGAATGAAGCCATTATGACTTTGAAAAATGCCAATCAAGATTTTAAAGATTACGTAGAAATGTGGATTCATGAAGTAAAAATCCCTTTAGCGAATGTCTTATTAATGAATCATAATGGAGAAAAAGATCTTCGATTAACGAAACAAATTCATATGATGGAAAACTATGTAGAACAAATTTTATATTATGTTCGTAGTGAAATTTCCGAAAAAGATTATTTAATTACTTCTTGTTTGTTATCCGAGATTATTCATAAAGTGATTCTACGAAACAAAGAAAGTTTTTTAGAAAAAGATATGAAAGTGATCAACGAAGTTCAAAACGTTTCGGTTTTAACCGATAGTAAATGGTTAGAATTTATATTAAATCAAATTGTCAATAATAGTATTAAATATTCTCAAAAAAAGAATGGATTTTTAAAATTTTCGGTCGTTCAAGAAAAAGATCGAACCATTTTATCGATTACGGATCATGGAATTGGAATTAAAGATCAAGATAAAAACCGAATTTTTGAAAAAAGTTTTACTGGAGAAAATGGAAGAAAAATTGGATCTTCTACAGGAATGGGGTTATTTATTTGTCAAAACTTGTGTCAAAAATTAGGACATCACCTTTTTTTAGCATCTTCGAAAAAAGGAGAAACGATTTTTTCGATTGAATTTTTTCAAAACGATTATTATGATGTTTTAAAAGAAGACAACCTTACAAAAAAGTAAGAAATGGTAAGATAAAGAAAGCGACTTTCTTTCTTTTTTTCGATATACTTTTTAGTAAGAAAGGAAGAGATGTATGAATCCAATTTTAAAAATTGATAAAATTGAAAAATATTATGGAAACAAATCCAGTTTAACCAAAGCAATCGATAACCTTTCTTTTTCGGTAGAAAAAGGAGAATTTGTTGCGATTATGGGTGCCTCTGGTAGTGGGAAAACAACCCTTCTAAATTGTATTTCAACCATTGACCGGGTAACTTCTGGTAATATTTATGTAAATGGAGAAAATATAACCAAATTAAAAGGAAATCAATTAAATGCTTTTCGAAGAGAAGAATTAGGGTTTATTTTTCAAGATTTCAACTTATTAGATACCCTTACTGCTTACGAAAACATTGCTTTAGCACTTTCGATTCAAAATAAAAAAGCCAAAGAAATTCATAAAAAAGTAATGGAAGTTGCTCGTAAATTAGATATTGTAAATGTTTTACAAAAATATCCATATCAAATGAGTGGAGGACAAAAACAAAGAGTTGCTTCTGCAAGAGCAATCATTACGAATCCATCGTTAATTTTAGCTGATGAACCAACGGGAGCGTTAGATTCCAAATCTTCTAAGATGCTTTTGGAACGATTAAAATATTTAAATGAAGAATTAAATGCCACCATTTTAATGGTAACCCACGATGCTTTTACAGCTTCTTATGCTCACCGAGTAATTTTTATTAAAGATGGAAAAATCTTTCATGAACTCATTCGCGGAGAAGATAATCGAAAAGAATTTTTTGATAAAATCATTGATGTTGTAACCCTTCTTGGAGGCGATTATAACGATGCTCTTTAAACTTTCTTACGCAAATATCAAAAAAAGTTTTAAAGATTATGCGATTTATTTTTTCACCTTAATTTTAGGGGTTGCGATTTTCTATATTTTTAATGCGATTGAAGATCAAAGCGTTTTTCTAAAAGTATCTTCTTCAACGAGAGAAATCATTAAGTTAATGAATAATATGCTTTCTGGAGTTAGTGTCTTTGTAT
>CALVWH010000127.1 GCA_944364705.1 uncultured Bacilli bacterium
GTATATACCATATATATCGATAAGCTTGAAAAGCAAGCAGTACTATCCATGTTGCAGTATTTCCAAGAATTGGCAAATACATAGGAAATAACTTACGATTATTTTTAAATAAAAATAAAGTTAAAATCAAAAGACAAATTAAATAAATCCCACCTCTAGAAATAATATTATCAAAAATAAAGAAATTCCCTAATTTATAAGCAAAGCTTGTAGATAAATCATAAATCTTATTTTTAGGAATATATGCTTCTTCATCTCCTATATTTTTACTCAAATTTTCTTGTAAAATCGTAAGATCTTCCTCTGACAAATTTGCAGGAAGCCAAATTCCAGTTCCATAACGATGATTAAAAGAATTATATGGTTGTTTCATATTCCAAAGGATATCGGTTCCATCCAATCTTTCTTTTATCGTATCCATTGGATAATAAATGAAATTCAAAAGATAGGCATGAATTGCTTCTCCCGTCGTGATGGTTGGATTTTCTAAAGTTGATTGATGTGCAGAAATTTTATCGTTAAATCCATAACTATCTACATTATAAGGATTATATTCTGATTTTAACAAATCTAAAGAAGCATAATTAGTAACAATTTTTTCTGTATATTCCGGTAAAGTTGAAGTTTGAAGAATCTGACCAGAACTTCTAGTAACAAGATTCGTTAAATTGGAATATTCTGTTTTAGAAGGTTTTGGTGGACATAAAACAGAAATCATTTGAGAAAAACCAACATAACAGATAACTAAAGATAAAGTTAAAATTACATAAGATTTTTTTCTTTTTTTGAAAGTTAAATAAATAAAATAGATCAGAACAAAAAGAAATGGTCCTATTCCGTTATGCCGAAAAAAGGCAACTAACATCGTAGCAACAACAAAAGCAATACTATTTATTTTTTTCTGAAAAAATTCTTTTTCATTTAAGCATAGACGAAATAATAAATAAGTCATCCATAAAAGCGCAATCGTATAAATAACATCTTTCCATAAACTAACAATTAATAGATAACTCGATGGCAAAATTGCGAAAAGAAAAGAAAAAATATAAATAGCTTTTTTAGATAATCCTTTTTTATATAAAAAGGTTAAAATAAAACTAATTAAAAAAGCAAAGAATAAAATTTGTAAATAAATAAAAAATGCTGGGTTTTTAGAAATAATTGTAGTTGCTCTTATCATAAGTGTCATCAAAACAGGATGTGCATTATTTAAATTCCATTGTCCTAACGCTTGCAAATACTGATCAATCGAGTCAGAGGTAATTGTTCCCGGAAACATTCCAATAAAAACAATCGTCCATACAGTAGTTAAGATTAAAAAAGTCATCCAAAATACTTTCTTTTTTTGTTTTTCTATTTCTTCTACTCTTTTTTTCACATTTTTTTTCGATTCCCTTTTTTCTTTTATTTTTAGAGAAGTTTGCTCTAATAAAGAAAGAAGGTAAAGTTCAACTGGAATACACCAAAGAACAAGTAAAAAATAAACCAATAATTTTTTTAATGTAATATAAATTCGTACAGAATTTAAAAATAAAGGTTGTCCTGCTATGATAAATGCCATAAGCATAGCAATCAATAAAATAAAAATCCAGTTTTTCTTTTTTGTATATTTTTCTATGAATTCTTCCGAATAAGAAAAAAGAGCATACGTAGATAAAAAGGTTAAAATTAAAAAGAAAATCATAGAAACTTTATCTAAATAAAGTCCAAGGGTATTGCTCGTAAATAATAGATAGTAAAGGCATAGAAAAAAAAGAATGGTGATTATTTTTTTTGTTTTTTTCCGTTTCATTTTACATACTCTTTCCTTTCATTTTTCGATAAATCCTTTTCCCCTTATCATAAATATTTTTCGGGAAAATTATATTTGCAATTTTACGAATGATATTAATTAGTTTTCTTTTTATTTTAAAACTTAATTTTTCTTTTCGCTCTTTTTTATGTTTAAAATAATAATTTAAAACATCATATTTATAAGAACGAATTCCAACTTTGATATCCCACCAGGTTGCATCATAATGATGAAGTGCTACATTTTGATCATTAAAGACATCAATCAAAAGAACATCTGGAGAATAAATTGTAAAATATTTATCAATTTGATGATTATAACCATCAAATTTTATTTTGTAATATTTTTTTAACACCCTAGTTAACCTTACAACAATCGTTGTATCGATATCTAAGGTTCCATCTTCTTTAATAAAATGATCGTTTTGATAGCCTTCTAGCCATTCTTTAATCATTGGTTGTTTTGGAATTGCTCCAAAAATGCAAGCATTCACACTATTGGTTTCTGCAGGAAAAAAGATATTATTTAATCTTAAAAAATCAATTGGTTTTGTAAGTTCCATATCGGTGTCCATATAAAATCCACCTTGTTCATAAATTACTTTAATTCGAAAATAATCAGCCACAAAGGCCCATTTTTTATTTTCATAGGCTTCCTTTACATAAGCATTTTCATTAATATCGCAATTTTTTTCATTCCACTCGATAATTTCATAATCTGGTGCATATTTTTTCCAAGATTCAATGCATTTTTTGGTTAGTTCATTTAAAGGATTTCCACCAAACCAAAAATAATGAATTTTTTTCGGAATCAATTTTTGTTCATAAATATTTTCTTTTCTTCCAGCTTCTATATTATCTAAAATATAAGGATTTTTTAAAAATTGTTTCTTATATTTATTTGCGTATGCTAAATATTCTTCCGCAAATTCTGGGCGAAAATGTAAAAATTCTACTAATATATGATAAACTGCATATTCTAGTTCTTTTTTATATTTTGGATTTCCAAGTGTTAACGTCCGATCGCAAGCTTCTAAAATTCCTAAAATTTTCGGATTTTTGCTAACGTGAGAAATCGATCCTTCTCTTTGACGGTAAAAATATAGGTTTTTATGGACATGGCAAATTTTATTGGCATAACTAAGTAAAATTGGTGTGGTTGCTACATCTTCATACCAAATACTTGGATCTGGATATTTTACTTTTTCAAACAAACAATAATCATAACATCTAGCCCAAGCAAACGATGGTTCCGTTGATCTTAAAATAAATTCTTCTTTTGTTTGTTTTTCTCCAAAAAAACATCCACGATGATTTCCTTCTTTTGCTCCGTCCAACACTTCGTAAGCATCAAAAGAAACAATGTCATATCCTTGAATCATTTTTTCATATAAGACTTTTAGATAATCTTCCGTTACCCAATCATCACT
>CALVWH010000128.1 GCA_944364705.1 uncultured Bacilli bacterium
TCAAAAGGTATGATATATTATAATTGAAAAACTACTATTTTACAATAATCTTTGTTATTTTAATAAACAAAATTATGGAGTTATCACTGATTAACACAATTAATATAAAAAATAAGCTATATAAAATATTAATTAAAAAGAATACTTATACGAAAGAACTTATGGTATACGATAAATATATCATAAACTCAATGTTATGTAAAATTATATAGAAAAAAGCGCTCTATATTCTTTTTTAGAAAAAAGTTCATGGAACAAAGAAACGATGGAAAAGAACGATTCAAATGTGTTATACTATGGATATAAAAATTATTATACATTTCTTAAAAGGGAGGAATTCTTTTGAAAAACTGGCTCGATCATATCCGAAAACCAGACGATACTACTAAATTATCCAAAAAAATAACCATCACCATTTTCCTTTTTATTCTTGGAATTGTTTTGGGATGCTTTGCAAAATGGCTAGATAATCTATCCATCAACGATTCCATTTGGTGGCAGCATCTTCTTGGTATTTTAGACTTACGAAATATATTTTCAGAAATTGCCATATGGCTTTTTCTAGCTCTTGCCATCTCTATTTATAGTAAAACGCCTGTTTGGGCAAGTATCCGAGTCTTTTTCTTCTTTCTTGGAATGTGTATAAGCTATCATATATATACTATTGTGTTTAGTGGATTCAATCCGAAACATTACATGATGATTTGGTATACCCTAACCATAATTTCCCCATTTCTTGCTTTTCTTTGCTGGTATGGAAAAGGAAAAACAGGACCATCCATCCTTTTAAATATTCTAATCCTAGCAATTATGATCCAAAGTTGCTTTTCCATTGGCTTTTGGTACTTTGATCTAAACAATATTTTAAATGCAATCCTTTTTCTAGCAACCCTTTTCCTTTTATACCAAACACCAAAACATACCCTTTATAGCTTCCTTGGTGCTTTACTCCTTGCCTACAGTTTTTCTTTTATAATGAGGTGATACATTTGAAAACAATATTAATTATCGAAGATGATAAAAATATTAACGAATTACTACAAGAAATTTTAAAAACCAATGGCTATCAAGTAATCAGTGCCTACTCTGGAACCGAAGCTCTTCTGGTACATAATCAAAATATTGATTTAATCCTTTTAGATTTGATGTTACCAGGAAAATCTGGCGAAGAAATCATTACAAAATTAAAAGAAATAAAAAATGTTCCAATTTTAGTAACCAGTGCTCTTAGCGATATTCAAAAAAAATTAACTTTATTTTCTTTAGGGGCGGATGACTACCTTACAAAACCATTTAATCATGAAGAATTGCTTGCCAGAATAAAAGTCCATCTAAGAAATCAAAATCCAAAAGAAAAAAATATGATAGAATGTGGGGATATCAAATTAAATTCTTCCACTTACTGCGTTACTTGTAACCAAAAAGAAATTATATTTTCTAAAACAGAATTTGCTATCTTAAAATTATTAATGCAAAATGCTAATCAAGTGGTAACCAAAAGTACTATATTTGATACCGTTTGGGATCCAATTACATCGGCAGATGAAAATACATTAAACGTTCATATAAGCAAAATAAGAAACAAACTAAAAAAAGGAAATCCAACCAAAGATTATATTGAAACCATTTGGAGTATTGGTTACAAATTTAAAAATTAAGAAAAATTTAAGAATTGTGTTAAGTTTTTTTTAACACTTTTTTTATACAATATGGTATAGAAAGGAAGGAAAATATGAAAGAAATTATTTTACAAACAAACAATTTAACCAAAAAATATAAAGACTTCGTCGCCTTAGATCATGCATCCATAACCATTCATAAAGGTGATATTTATGGACTTATTGGTAGAAACGGAGCTGGAAAAACCACACTCATGAAAACGATCACTACCCTAACCAATAAAACCGAAGGAAGCTTTTCTTTATTCGGTAATGAAGCAGAATTAACCGAATCAAAAAGAAGAATTGGATGTTTAATTGAAAGTCCAGCGTTTTTTGGAAATCTTACTGCTTATCAAAATTTAAAATATTATTCGATCCAAAAAGGAATGGTCAACGAAAAACAAATCGATAAAGTTTTAAAAATCGTAGATTTATGGAAAGAAAAAAATAAAAAATTTAAAAATTTTTCTTTAGGAATGAAACAACGATTAGGAATTGCCTTTGCCATATTAGATCATCCCGATTTTATTATTTTAGATGAACCAATTAATGGACTTGATCCCATTGGTATTAAAGAAATCAGAAATACATTAAAAAAGCTAAATGAAGAACAAAAAATAACCATTTTAATATCGAGTCATATTTTGCCAGAATTATATTTAATTGCGAATCATTTCTGTTTTATTGATAAAGGAAGAATCCTAAAAGATTTATCAAAAGAAGAACTTGATTTAGAATGTAGTAAGTGCATGGTAATCAAAACAAAAGATGTAAAAAAAGCAACCGTTATATTAGAAAAAGAACTTTCTACTACAAATTATAAAGTAATTGATAATACAGAAATAAGACTTTATGATTATTTAGAAAATGTTGCAAAAGTAAATAAAACCTTACTAACCAATGGTGTTGAAATCACAGGAATTTATGAATCTGGAATTTCCTTAGAAGACTACTTCAATTCTTTA
>CALVWH010000129.1 GCA_944364705.1 uncultured Bacilli bacterium
TAAAACAGGAACCATCCATGCCGATTTTAATCCTATGTTTTATGGGTTAAATATGCAACTTTTTATCTATGATTATCTTTTAAAGAAAAACATTCCTAATTTAGAATTTGCTGGCGTTTATTTTCAAAACATTATGAAAAATGTATTAAATCATGAAGATGGAAAAACGTATGAACAATTAGAAGAAGAAGCATATCAATTTCAAGGGTATACAAGAAAAGACCTTTCTTTATTATCTTCCATAGAAAAAGATTTAGATCATCCTCATATCAGAGGTTTACGAGTAAAACAAGATGGTTCCTTTTCTTCTTTAGCCAAAGTTTTAGACGAAAATGAAATTGAAGCGTTACGATCGATAACCGAAGAAAAAATCAAAGAAGGAATCCAAGCAATCGAAAAAGCTGATTTTGCGATTGCGCCAATTCGAATCGGCAATGAAACCGAAAAAGAAATGACCGGATGTGCCTTTTGTCCATATCAAGACATTTGTTATAAAAAAGCCAAAGATATTCGAACCGTGAAAAAAATGCAGAAATTAGAGTTTTTGAAAGAGGGCGATTAAATGAGAAAAAAACCAGAGAATTCTACTTGGACAGACGAACAATGGGAAGCGATTGTAACCGAAGGAAAAAATACCATCGTATCTGCTGGTGCTGGGAGCGGGAAAACGGCAGTTCTTACTACAAGAATTATCGATAAATTAGAACAAGGCGTTTCCATAGATGAACTCATCGTTTTAACCTTTACCGAAGCTGCTGCCTTTGAAATGAAAGAACGTGTTCGAAAAGCTTTACAAAAAAAACAAAACGAAAACCCATGGTTGGCGGAAAACTTAAAAAAAATTGATACGGCAAATATCACAACTTTCGATAGTTATAGTTTATCACTATTAAAAAAATATCATTATCTTTTAAATATTGATGCAAACATTAAAATCTGTGATGATATTTTAATTCAAAAACTAAAAATAGAAACCATGGAAGAAGTATTTCAAAAATTTTATGAAAAAAAAGATCCTTCTTTTTTACAATATTTAGATACCTTTACGTTAAAAGATGATAAAGATATCAAAAGTTCTTTATTATATTTATCCGATAAATTAGATGTTCTTTACGATAAAATTGAATATTTACAAACGTATGAAAAAACGTATTTAAGTCCGAAATTCTTAGAAGATATGGTAAACGAATATGAACATTTATTTGAAGAAAAAAAAGAACAAATTTTAAAACTTTTCCATCAAATGAAAGAAAGCATCTACGATCCCATCTTAAGTACTTGGATGGAAGAAATTGCTTCCATCGAAAAAATCAAAGACTGTCATACTTATCAAGATTATTTTGAACTGTTTGATAAGTTTACATTAAAAAGATTTCCAACAAGTAAAAAAATAGACGAAGAAGCAAAAGAAAAAGCCAAAAAACAATATGAACGTTTAAAAGAAGAACTTTCCTCTTTAAAAGAATCTTTAAGATACCACGATATGGAAGAATTTAAAGAAGAAATTAAACAGATGGAAGAAAATAACAAAGTATTAATCTCTATTTTGTTAGAATATGAAACCTTATTAGAAAAACAAAAAGCAAAAAAGAATTTTTATACGTTTGCAGATGTTACTAGAAAATCGATTTATCTTTTAAAGCATTATCCATCCATTGCCGAAGAAATTAAAAGAAATACGAAAGAAATCATGATTGACGAATGCCAAGATACCAACGATATTGGAGACTATTTTATTTCTCTGATTTCCAATCACAACGTTTATATGGTTGGGGATATTAAACAATCCATTTATGGATTTCGAAACGCCAATCCCAAAATTTTTGGGGATAAATACGAACAATTTAAAAAAGGGATTGATGGCATTAAAATTGATTTAAACAAAAACTTTCGTTCTAGAAAAGAAGTTTTAGAAGATATTAACTTCCTTTTTGAAAAATTAATGGATAAAGAAATTGGAGGAGCAGATTATCCTTCTGGACACCAAATGGTGTTTGGGAACCAAGATTATGAAACCAAAGGAAAAACAAATACCAACCATCATATGGAAATTTTAAATTATTCTTTTGAAAAAAATGGATATCGAAAAGAAGAAATGGAAGCATTTATTATCGCAAACGATATTAAAAAACGATTAGAAGAAAACGAAATGGTATTCGATAAAAAAGGATTTTTACGTCCAATGGAATATAAAGATATTTGTATTCTTATGGACCGTAAAACAAATTTTGATTTATATAAAAAAATCTTTACTTATTTTCAATTACCATTAACCATTCATAAAGATGAAGAATTTGTAAATAGCGATGAAGTTTATGCATTCCGAAGCATTTTACGTTTGCTTTATTCTTATCAAGGGACTTTACCAAAAGAAACCGTAAAACACAGTTTCCTTAGTTTAGGAAGAAGCTTTTTATTTTCTTATACCGATGATCAGTTATTCTCTATCGTCACGAAGGAAGAATTTCCAAAAAATATAGAAGAACTTCCAGAACTTTATGAAAAATTAAAACGATTAAAAGAAAAAACAAAATATTATAGTCTTTTTCAGCTCACCAAAGAAATTTTTGAATGTTTTTCTTTCTATACGAACATTAATCGAATTGGGAATGTTGCTTTTTTAAATAAAAAATTAGATTATTTATTATCGTTGAGTGATACCATGGATTCCTTAGGATATACGCTAAAAGATTATTTAGATTATTTTGACTTTTTATTAGAAAAAGGAATTGATGTAAAATTTTCTTTTCAAGAAGAAGCAAGCAATTCCATTAACCTTATGACCGTTCATAAATCAAAAGGATTGGAATATCCTGTTTGCTACTTTCCGGGACTTTATAAAGCCTTTTCCAAAGAAGATTTAAAAAGCAAATATTTGTATAGTAAACATTATGGAATTCTTTCTCCTATTTTTAAAGAAGGAATTTATTATCCCGTATTAAAAGATTTCTTTGCTTTTGAACATACCAAAGAAGATATTTCCGAAAAATTACGTTTATTTTATGTTGCAACCACAAGAGCTCGAGAAAAAATGATTTTTGTTGCAAATTTGGGAGATAATAAAAAAGAATACCAAATAGAAAACGATATGGTTATAGAAAAAGATCGATTGACCTTTTCTTCCTTTTACGATATGCTTGCTTCTATTTCCAAATATTTAGGATATTATCAAAGAGATATATCCCTAGATTCTTTAAATTTAACAAAAGCCTATAATCAAGAAAAGAAAATTTCTTTTGATAAAATAGAAGAAAAACCTTATCAAATAAAAAAGATTCATGAAGAAAGAGAGAAAGTAGAAGAAGTTCATTTTTCCAAAACACCAGTTATGGTTACTAAACAAGAAAAAGAAGCAATGAGATTTGGAGAAAAAATGCATGAATATTTAGAATTTTTGTCTTTTGAACAGATCGAAGAAGAATTTAAAAAATATGAAGTTCCATCATTTTTTCAAGAAAAAATTCGCCATTTCTTAGCAATCTTTTATTTACCAAAAAAACCACTTCAAGTTTATAAAGAATATGAATTTTTTATCGAAACAAAAGAAGAAGAAAAACATGGAATTATCGATCTTTTATTTGAATATGAAGAAGAATTCGTTTTAATCGATTATAAACTAAAAGAAATTAAGAAACCAGAATATAAAGAACAAATAAAAGGATATAAAGAATATTTACAAACAAAAACCAAAAAGCCAGTAAAAGCTTATTTATATTCTATATTAGAAGAAAAGTATTTAGAGTGCTAATGAATTTTCTTAAAAAAATTTTTGAAAATAACATTGGCATCATTTTATGGAAATGGTATAATGAAGGAGAAGGTGGAGTGTATGAAAAAAAAGATTGGCATTCTTTTTTTAATTTTAGCTGTCTTGTGTTTCATTTTTATAATTGTTTTTGGGCTTTGTTTAAAAATTGAATTGATTGGAAAAAACGAAACAACAATCGAAGTGGGAGAGAAAGATCCAAAACCAGAGATAAAAGCATCTTCCCTTGGAATTTCTTTAAATTCTTACATTAAAAGTACTGGAAAAGTAAATGAAAAAAAAGTTGGAACCTATCATATAAAATATTCGGTGCAAGTTGGTTTGTTTCGCAAAGAAGTTTCTAGAACGGTTCATGTTGTAGATACAAAAAAACCAGAGCTTACCCTTCTTGGTGATTCTGAAATTCTTCTTTATGTTGGAGAAGCTTATTCAGAACCAGGAGCTGAAGCAACCGATGCCTATGATGGAAATCTTAATGAAAAAATTCAAATTGAGTCGAATGTCGATACCAATATAGCCGGCGATTATACTGTTACATATTCTGTCAAAGATTCTTCTGGAAATGAAAATCAAATCACTCGAAGTGTTCATGTAAAAGAAAAACCTTTACATACAAGAGAAGTAAAAGATGGTCTTACCTATATTGATGGCATTTTAATTGTAAATAAAGAAATTTCAGTTCCATCCACTTATGCCCCAGGAGTAAATGAAGAAGCACGAAACGCTTTAACCAATTTACAAAACGCTGCCAAACAAGCAGGCTATGATATGCCATTACTTTCTGGCTATCGTTCTTATCAAAGACAGTCTGTTTTATATCAGAACTATGTAAATCGGGATGGGGAAGAAAAAGCAAGTACCTATTCAGCCAAACCAGGACATAGTGAACATCAAACGGGTCTTGCTTTTGATATTGGAGAACTAAGCAATACCTATGGAGAAACTCCTGCTGGGAAATGGTTAGAAGAGAATGCTTATCTTTATGGATTTATTATTCGTTATCCAAAAGGAAAAGAAAATATTACCGGATATCAATACGAACCTTGGCATGTGAGATATTTAGGAACTTCCATTGCAAAAGATGTTTATCAAAGAGGAGTAACCTTAGAAGAATATTTGGGACTTGTTTAAAAAAATACGAATTTATGAAATCTAAATTACGATTTTAATAAATTCGTATTTTTGTTTTCATAGGATTTTCTTGACATTGTATCTATTTGTGATAGAATACAAAATTACTAAGGAAGTTTATGGTAGGAGGAAAATAAGATGGCACGAAAAATAAAATCTCTTTATGAGCATTTTTTAGATTATTCCGAAGATTCTATTAACCAAGTTTTAGATTCTTTATCGGATGAAGAAAGGTTACTTCTTTTAGACCGATATGGTTATGACTTGAAAAATCCCAAAATAACCGATCATTGGAATTCTTTGAAAAGTAAGCAATTTTATGATTGTTTACTCCCAAAAATAAAAAGAATGTTAATAAAAAATGCAGAATTGGAAAAACAAAAAGAAATTTCAAAGAAAAGTTCTTCAAGTTTTTTGACCAATCAAGCTTTGGAATTATTAAAATTATTAGAAGAGAAAAAAAGCAATCAAGAACTTTGCAAAATCCTTGGAATTAGTTCAAAACAATTGTATGAACGATTATTAAAATTAAAAAATAAAGGAATTAGTTATTCAAAAACATATTATTCGGATGGAACAATAAAATATAAAACTTTGGGAAATTCTTTTGAAGGCTTCTGGAAAACGAAAAAAAGTGTAGAGCGTTATAATTTAGAAAAACTGAAGGACAGTAGAACCATTATTACCGATCCTAAGGAAACCGATGTAAAAGTTTTAGCAATGTCTGATTTGAATTTTGGGAATGCACTAGAAAGAATTGACCTAGTGGATCGTATGTATAATTACTGCATCAAGCATAATATTCATTTAATTGTCGGTGGAGGAGATCTTATCGATGGAAATTTCGGAAAGGGAACACAAAAGATTACGGATTTATATGAACAATCAGAATATTTTATTAAAAATTATCCAAAAGCTGATCAAATTTTAACCTTTAGTGTAGCAGGAGACCATGATTTTAGTGCACTTAAAGAATCTTCTTTAAATTTAGCCGAATTATGTGATCATTATCGACATGATCTTATCATTGGAAATTTTAATAATTTTTCTTTAAATTTAAAAAACGATAGCATTCATTTATTCCATCATATCAACTACTGTAGCCTTCTTCAAAAATCTCCAATTATTTTTCATGGTCATTCCCATAAATTTGTAACCCAAATTAAAGATAATACGTTACATGTAACCATTCCTTCTTTATCCAATATTAATCAGCCGATGCCAACGGTTTTAGAAGTTAATTTATCTTTTGAAAAAGGTTATATTGCACATGCAACAATCAAACAAATATATTTTGGAAAAGAAGATTATATTTTAGGAGAATTCGATTGTGATGTTCGAAAAAAAATCAAGGAAACCAAAGAAGCTATAAGAAACGAGGAAATATTCCAAGAAACATTTTCAAAAGAAAAGAAAAAAGTTTATCACAAATAAAAATTTAATTAAAAAAAGAAACGTTGTTTGGATTTCGACAGAATCTTAACAACGTTTTTTATATACTGATTATGGGTGATGCTATGACATTATATTTAGACGTATTTTTATTTGTTAACTTTTTTATTGATTCCCTTCTTTTACTTACCGTAGCTTTCTTATTAAAAAGAAAAGTTACCATTGAACGATTATTTTTTGGGGCTTTTCTTGGAGGATTCACCGTTTTCTTTTTGTTTTTCGATATCAGTAATTTTCTTTTGTTTTTTGTAAAAATCTTCTGTGCCCTGGGAATGGTTTTACTGACATTTTCCTATCATAACTTTCGATATACCTTAAAAAACTTCTTATATTTTTATTTGTCTTCCTTTGTATTAGGAGGGATCTTTTATAGCCTTTTATATCAATTTTCCATTCAACAACAAAAAGATCCATTTTTTCTGCAAATGACGTTATTAGTAATTGGAACCCCAATCTTTCTATTTTTATATCAAAAACAAGTAAAACAAATGAAAGAATACTATAACCATTGTTATTTCATCGAAATGAAAATTGGGCAAAACAAAATCATGGGAACTGGTTTCTTTGATAGTGGGAATGTCTTAGTCGATCCTTATAAGAAAAAACCAGTCATTTTAATGGACCGAAAAAAATGTACCATCAATATGGATAACTTTCCAAAAGTTTTCGTTCCATATAAAACCATTAAAGGAGAAGGAATCCTGTCGTGCATAAAAATCGATTCCATAAAAATAGAGGGGGTGGGAGAAAAAAAAGAATTATATTTAGGACTTTTAGATCGTAGCATTTCTTTTGATGGCGTTGATGTACTTTTAAATAACAAATTATGGGAGGAATAAATGATACGAAAAATATGGCAAATACTTGCAAAATTTTTTACGGAAGAAGACCAAGTCTTTTTTGTTGGAAGTCCAGATAAACTACCAGAACCTTTATCCAAAGAAGAAGAAACACATTATGTATCGTTAGCTATGCAAGGAGATGAAAAAGCCAAAGATAAACTAATTGAACATAATTTAAGACTTGTTGTCTTTTTAGCCAAAAATATGAAAATACAAAAGTTGATTTAGAAGATTTAGTGTCTATTGGAACTATTGGCTTAATCAAAGGCGTTAGTACTTATAAATTAGATAAAAACATTAAATTAGCTACCTATGCTAGTCGCTGTATCGATAATGAAATCTTAATGTTCTTAAGAAAAAATAAAAAAAGAAAAGGAGAAGTATCCTTCGAAGATAACCTTTCCTACGATTCTGAGGGAAATGAACTACGATTAGAAGACATTTTAGGAACCGATGCTGATATTGTCACTCGAGGATTAGAAGAAGAAACTAAACGAAAACAAATTTATGAAGAAATCAAAAAATTAAATCCTCGGGATAAAGAAATTATGATCTTACGATATGGTCTTGGAAAAAATAAAGAAATGACCCAAAAAGATGTAGCAAAAAAATTAGGAATTAGTCAGTCCTATATTTCCCGAATCGAAAAAAAAGTTATTCGTCGTTTGAAAGTAATCACGAAATAAATTCGTGATTTTTTTGTCAAAAAATGTTAATTTGAAAAATATCGTATTTTGTTTTTTTAAAAAATATGGTATACTAAAGAAAAGATAGAAAAGGTGATTGTATGAAACAAATATATCCGCAAGAAACTTATGTATCCTTAGATGGAACAACGTATTCTTGGAGTAATATTAGCCATTGCTTCTTAAAAGACGAAACAAAAGAAAAAGAAGAACAACAATGGCAAGCCAAAAAAATAGAAAATCAAAGAGATCTTTTAAAAGATACCAATCTTAAAAAGACGGAAGATTTATCAGAACAAGCAATTTCAGAATTATCGAAACAAACCGTTGGTAAAATGCAAAGAGCAGAAGAAGTTGTAGGTTTATCTAACCAAGCTATACTTACCATAGAAAGAGAAAAACAAATTTCCGAATTAGCAAAACAAGTATCTGAAAAGATAAAGAAAGAAACACGATCAAGTGCTTTTACGATTGATGGACAAGATTACGAAGTTAAAAATCCAAACTCGATTACAGAGATTCCAGAAAAGATTCAAGAAAAAATTATAGAGTCTTACAAACACGGAAATTTAATGTTTGAGATTGAATCCTTCTTTCAAATTTCAAATGCAGCCATAAAAGAAATTTTAATGTCAAACTTATCTTTTTCAGAACGCTATCATAAAGAATGCCAAGAATATCTTTCTTATCTTATTCAATGTGATCTTCCAGTTGCTCACATTTTACCATACGTACCATTTACCAAAGAAGAAATGGGAAAAATTATGAGAGATATGAAACAAGAAAAGCAAAACGACGACGTTTTTGCAACTCCATTTACAAAAGAAACTCCTTTAAATAGTAGTTTTGCAACCGTGACAAAGAAGGATTAAATTCTTCTTTTTTTCTTTCTCTAAAATAAGAATTATGATATAATAATATTGGTGATGAAACATGTATTCTTCCATTGAAAACCCAAAAATGAAAACCTTAAAAAAACTACAAGAAAAAAAATACCGTGATCAAACCGGACTTTTTTTAGTGGAAGGAGAACATTTAGTAGAAGAAGCAAAAAAACATCATTGCTTAAAAGAAGTATACTTTTTAGAAGATCAAAACAAAGAACCAATGGTTACGGAAAAAGTTATGAAATATTTAAGCAATTTATCAACGCCACCAAAACAGATTGGAGTTTGTCAAAAAGGAAAAATAAAAAAAGAAATGCAAAGAGTTGTTCTTTTAGACGATATTCAAGATCCTGGGAATTTGGGAACCATTATTCGTAGTATGGTAGCCTTTCATGCCGATACCTTGATTTTAAGTCCACATTGTGCAGATGTATATAGTACCAAAGTTTTACGAGCTACCCAAGGAATGATTTTTCAAATTCAAATTTTTGTGTGTGATTTAAACGAAGCAATCCAAAAATTAAAAGAAAAGAACATACCTGTTTATGGAACAAAAATAAATCATGGAAAAAATATAAAAACGGTTGAAAAAATATCAAAATTTGCTATAATAATGGGAAATGAAGGAAATGGTGTGCATCCAGAAATTTTAAATCAATGTGATGCCTATTTTTCGATTGCGATGAGCGAGCAATGCGAAAGTTTAAACGTTGGGGTAGCGACAAGCATTCTTTTATATGAACTTGATAAGTAGGTGTTTGATATGGACTATATATATTTAGGGGAAATTGTAAATACACATGGTTTAGTTGGAGAAATTCGAATCATATCCGACTTTAAAGAAAAGGATAAAGTATTTCAAATAGGAAATTACATTTATATAGGAAAAGACAAAGAAAAAGCAGAAATTACAAGTTACCGAAAACATAAAAACTACGATATGATCACTTGCAAAAATAAAACATCAATTGATCAAGTACTTCCATGGAAAGGAAAAAACGTTTATGTCAAAAGAGGAGAAATCACTTTTGATTCTTTTGTGAAAGAAGACTTTTTAGGAATGACCGTTTTTTATCAAGGAAAAAACATTGGAACTATAAAAGACATGGTAACCAATGGAATGTATGAATTGTTCGTAATTGAAGGAAAAAAAGAATATTTAATTCCCAATCTTCCACATTTTATCGAAACAATTTCCATTGAAAAAAAACAAATACATTTAAAAGGTTTGGAGGGGTTTTGGAATGAAAATTGATATCGTAACACTATTTCCAGACTTATTTACCCCTTTTTTAAAAGAATCCATTATCAAAAGAGCCATTGAAAAACAAGCAGTAACCATAGAAATCCATGATTTACGAACATATTCTCAAGAAAAAAATCAAAGAGTCGATGATTATCCTTTTGGTGGAGGAGCAGGCATGGTATTAATGGTAGAACCTGTGTACCTTGCAATTCAAAATTTAAAAAAACAAGACAGTAAAGTAATTTTATTAACCCCTCAAGGAACCGTTTACAACCAAACGCATGCAAAAGAACTATCCAAAGAAAAACATTTGATTTTTATTTGTGGACATTATGAAGGATTTGATGAACGAATTCGTAATTTTGTCGATCTTGAATATAGCATAGGTGATTTTGTTTTAACTGGAGGAGAAATTCCTAGTATGGCAATCACCGACAGTATTGTAAGACTTCTAGATGGTGTGATAAAAAAAGAATCTTACGAAAACGATTCTTTTCAAAATGGATTACTAGACTATCCACAATATACCAAACCAAGAGATTTCAAAGGACTTGAGGTCCCTTCCGTGTTATTATCCGGTCATCATAAAAACATCGAAACATGGCGAAAAAGGCAACAATGGGATCGTACCATGCAAAGAAGACCAGATCTTATAGAAAAGAGCGTGGAACATGAATAAACATTATATTTTAATAAAGAAAAACGATAAGAAAAAAATCCGGTCTTTCAAAAACAAACGAAAACACTTAAAATTTTATCCCAAAAATCAAATAAAATATAAAGGAATTAAAGTAAAACAAGTCAATGTTTACGACGATAAATTTAATGAAACCATACTAAAAAGAAAATGCAAAAGAAAATTTGAGCAATATTTAAATTATATTATTAATTTTATCGATGATACCGATGATAGCGATGGAATCACCGATTTAAGACACGCTCTAAACGATTTAACTCGCTATAAAAATTTAATCCTTCATAAATATCAACAATATTTAGATAAACGCTATGTTGAATTATTACTAAAAAAAATATCTTTATTAGAATATGAAATCAATCATAAACTTATGTACCTAGAAACTTATCAATATTATCAAAAACAAATGTACGAGGATCTTTATTCTTATGAAGAAAAAGGAAAAAGTAGATAAAAAAGCTGTTAAACATTAGTTAAAATGTCACCGATTTATAATATAGGTAACAAACAAAGGAGTACTTTGTTTGTAGTAG
>CALVWH010000130.1 GCA_944364705.1 uncultured Bacilli bacterium
ATTAGAAATTATTACTATTTGGAGTTTAAAAAAGAAAAAGAAAAATTTTCTTACAGACTATGTAAAGGAGGTAAATCATATTCATGAATGAAAAAAAGTGTCATAAAAAGAAAAACGATGATAGAAGTTTGCAATCGATCCTAAAAAATGTGCTAGGAAAAGAAAAAGTAAATAAAGAAATTTCATTTTATCCGTAATTTTAATCTTAAATACTTTTGCTAAAATATTTGGTATAAAAAGCAAAGGTATAATGGACAAACGAATTAACGTTCCATATAAATCTTTTTGCATAATGGTATAAGCACTAAATAACAAGCTACCAAAAAAACAAGTTAAAATAAGAAATAGATTAAGATAAGTCACTAAAGTCGCTTTTTTCATTTAACGTCTCCATTTCTACATTATTGATTGCATCAAATTTTTTTGTAATCTTCTCTGTTGTAGTATGAATATCTTTGACATCTTTATTCACGATTTCAATACTTTTTGATAATTTATCCCAACGTTCTTTATAACGCTTAAATTCTACGGATAATAAGTTTAATTCTCTTTGAATTACTTTTGCATATTTATCTCTTTCCATATTTTTCATAATCACTTGTAAGGTTGTTAATGTACTAATTAATGTCGTTGGTGAAGTAATCCATACTCTTTTTTTATAAGCATAATCAATAATATCATTATGATAAGCAGAAAGTTCTGCAAAAATTGCTTCTGCCGGTAAAAACAAGATTGCTTGATCCGAAGTTACTCCTTTAATAATATATTTTTCACTAATCGCATCAATGTGTTTTTTCATATCTAAACGAAAGCTTTTTAAAGCTTCTTTTCGGTAAACTTCTGGTGTTTTTTTATCAACCATAATTCGATAATGTTCTAGTGGAAATTTGGAATCAATTCCTACGAGTCCTAATGGTTCTGGTGCAAATAAGGCACAATCAACAATCGTATTATTTGGCAAAGAATATTGCATTTTATAAATTTTATCATTTTTTTCACCAAAGATATTGGCCATAATATTATATAAATTAACTTCTCCAAAAATTCCTCTTGTTTTTTTATCAGTTAAAATACTTTGCAACGAAACAATATCCGTTGATAAAGATTCTATTTTCTTTTGCGCTTCATCAATTTTTGAAAGTCTTTCTAAGACGGAAGTAAACGTTTTATTTGTTTTTTCAAAATTTTCATCTAATCTCGTGTTTACTCGATCATTCATAAGTAAAAGTTTTTCTTCCATATTTTTGTTTATTTTTATAAATTCATCATTTAATTCTTTATTCATATCCACTTTAAAACTATTTAATTCTTTTACGACGTTCATCTCTAATTTTCCTAAACGTTCGGTAATATTCGATTCATTTATATTTTTCGTAAGGGAAAAAATGGTTAGAATAAGATTAATGATTAAAAGAACTAAGAGAATATATTCCATAGGATCCCCACTTTCTTTTTTTAGTATAATATATTTAGAAAAAAAAAGAAAGAAAAAGTAAACTAAAATCTCTTAGTTTACTTAGTTTGACATAATCCACGCCTCGTATCCCCCTTGAATGTTATGTACTTTATATCCTTGTTTTTGTAAATATAAACATAATTTAATACTTTGAATCCCTTGTTCACAATAAAAATAATAATGATCTTCAAAATTTAAATATTTTTTTGGATAAAGAAGTAATTTATCCATAGGAATATGTTTTGAAGTAGGTATATGATTATTATTAAATTTTTCTACACTACGGATATCAATAATTTGGATTGTGCCTAGCATTTCTTTTAGTTTATCAATTGTAATGCTAGATAACATAACATCACCCTACTATAGTATATGCAGGGATTTTATTTTGTCATTCATCTTCATCATAGAAGAAATCATCAAAGAATTGATCATCGGTAATTTCATCTTCTTGAATTTCTACTTTTGGAATGGATGTCTTTTTTTGTTCTTCCGTTTTTTCAGGATTTTCTTTTTCTGGAAGAACCGATTCTTTTATTTCTGTTTTTTCTAAAGGAACTGGTTTCTTTTCTTGTTTTGGTTCTTTCTTTGGTGTTTCTTCGATCACAGCTTCTACTACTGGTTCTTCTTTTTTCACAGGTTCGATTGGTTTATTTTCTAAAATAACCGGAGCTTTGATTGGGTTAATTTCTTTATCTTCGATTATTTTCCTTTCTTTTTCTAAAGGTTCTGAAATACTTTCTTGATTTTTCTCTTCCGATTCGATTGGTTCTTCTTTTTTCCTTTTTTCTGGAATGATTGGAATAATTTCTTCTTCTTTTTCTTCTTTCTTTTCAATTTCAGAAGCTGCTTGTTTCTTTTCTTCGGCTTCTCTTTCTTGCCTTTCTTCTTCTTCAAGTTCGGCAATTTTGGCATCGATTCGTTTAATCAATTCATCGACATCCACATTTCCATCACTTGGTTTTGATGGCATAATTCCAGAAAAAGGAGATGGTCCCATCGATGGGAATGGAGAAGCTTTTGGCATTCCAGGAAGTCCTCCCATACCAGGAAAACTTCCCATTCCTGGCATCATAGGAGATGGTGTATTTCCTCCCATCATCTCTTTCATTTTTTCTTGTTTTTTTGTTTCTACATACCCTTTAATGTCAAAGACTTTTACTGGTTCTTTGACTCTTTGTGGATAAGTTGCTTTTGGATAACTTTTTCCCCAATTCATTTTAAAGTTTGGTGTTAATGTTGTTTTAAAAGGCATCATACGAATTCTTAAAACAATAATGTCCCATTGTTTTAATCTTTGTAAATCACTAACGGTTACTAAAGGCTGAGTTGCGACTTTTTCTCCTTCTTTTGCTTTTTCTTCTCCACACATTTTACTAATTTCTTCTAGTGCGGAAAGTTCGCTACTAATTAAGTATACAATGTTTCCACAGTTTCCTTTAATCGTTTCTCCGTTTTCTTTTCCATAAACTTCATATAATTGAGCAAAGTTCTGAATAATAAAGTTAAATCGAATGTTTCTTGATCTTGCTGCAGTAACCATGGTCGTAACATCTTGAAGAGGTGGCATATTCGCAAACTCGTCTAGAATAAAGTTGGTACGATGTGGTAATTTTCCTCCACTTTCTTGAGCAACAGAAATTAAGGTTTCATAACATTGCTTCAAGAAAATGGTAACTAAAGAATGATAGGTTGTTTTTTCATCTTGAATAATAATGAAAACGGCGGTTTTATGTCTTCCGATTTCTTTCATATCAAAATCGTTATGGCCTAACATTTCGGATAGATTTTCACGGGTTGCGAATAGTTTTATTTTTTGGCGAAAAACGGATAAGATAGATCCTTTGGTTTCATTTGGTGCATTAATGGTTGAAGATACATTAATATAAGCGGCAGAGGTTGGATCTTTAAAACTAAAATATTCTTTCATATAGGTAGATCCCATAAACCGATCTTCTCCAACGGTAGTCATTAAATTGATACTATTTAAGTTGATTTGATCTTCGGTTGCATCTTCGAATAATGCTTGTGCAAGCCCAGCAAAATAATCGGCAGAAGTTTTTTCCCAAAATGGATCTTGACTTTTTGAGTTTTTATCATACAAGATATTTAACGCTAAGTCATCTAAGATTTCGGTTGCTTTATCTTGATTTCCTTCTTTATATAGTTGATAAGGTAACGAAAGTGGATTCCATGAATTTCCTTTTTGGGGATCTCTGAAGTTTAATAGAACAATTTGATATCCTTTTTCTTTTAGCATTTCTGCAGTATCTTCGTAAATTTCTCCTTTTGGATCGGTAATAATCATGGATTCCCCATGTTTTGATAAATTTTTAACCATTGGGAATACGGTGGTTTGTGTTTTACCAGCACCAGTGGAACCGATAATTAAGCTATGATATCCTCCATTATCGACCCAAACTTCTTTTTTATTCATAATTAAAGGTATTCCACCAGCTTCAATTTCATCAGCAGTTGGATCGATTTTTACAAGTTCTTTTTTCATTTCTTTTTCGGTTGCCCAACGAGCATATTTTTTATCTTTTTTTGCTCCTACTTCAAATCCAAAACCTTTTTCTTTGTTAAAAATACTAGAAGAAACACTGGTAATCAGAAAAATTAAAATAAGAATAAAGACAACCATTACTTGTGGAAATTGATCTCCATTAAAAGCTAAAAATGGATTTAAACCAACAAGTCCTTCTCCGGCTGCAAAAGAAGTAACATTGGTTACTAGAATACAACATAAATAAAAAAGAAAGATACTAAATACTACAAAAATAACCAAATCTTTACTTTCTATTTTTATTTTAAATTTCATGTTTTTCACCTCTTAACATGTTAACAACATTTCATAATCTTTATCTTTTGGTCCATAAAGCATATGGCAAGTTCCATTATTGCTATAATATTCACACCCAAAAATCAAGGAGTCTTTCTCAGTTTCATTAATATTAATTACATTATGTAAATAAGGCACGCATATGTCGTAGATTTCATCAACATTTCGAATGCTAGAATATAATATTTTATAGCGACCACCATTGTTTTCAAAAATAATGGAAAAAGCATTAGAATAAGACTCGCTTGAATCAAAAGCATTACTAATCATATAAATTTCTTCTACTTCTCCATCGTGATCATAATCGATGTTTACTTGTTTTTGATATACATTGGTTAAATCGGCTTGCACTTGTACTTCATTTAATATTTGTTTTACTGGGGTATTATCTTCGATGTTTTGAACCGAAAATGTACGAACAGAAATTGGAATATCACTATGAATTCCAAGCAAACGATTTCCAGATTCTGGGTTATAATAATTTACTTTTTTTCCATTTTCTTTTTGAAAAATATTGTAGCCCATAATATAACGATTATGTAGCATATAATAATCTCCAATATAAGCATTATTATCATATAATTGATAAAGGGTATCATCGTCAGTGGAAGAAGGGCTCGTTTTGCTCCATAACTTATCATAATAGTTTATTTTGGTATCAGGATTAAGCAAAAGAGAAAATCCACCTTCTGGGTTTTGTTTTTCTTCGGTATCTTTTGTAAAGATAAGTACTATTATAGCATAAATTCCAATAACTGCAAGAAAAATAAGTAAAGTTCTTTTTTGTTTTTTTGTCATCCTTTTACCACCTTATAATAATGTATTTGATTTCCTTTATTTCCATAAGTTGCGAATAAATCGGTACTA
>CALVWH010000131.1 GCA_944364705.1 uncultured Bacilli bacterium
TTTTTTTATTGGCCACAATTATTATTAATGAAACAATCAATACATCCAGAAATTCCTGCATTATCATCTCCTGCAACAATTCCGACTAATAATTGAACGATAGCAACGATAAAGAACACGATAACAGCAGCGATACATCTTTTCATAAAGGTTTGTTGTCCTTTTTTAATTTCGTCATCTTTTTGTGCCATAACTGCTTTTCCTAAATCAAGCATACCAAAAATAATTAATAAAATTGGCACTCCAATTTTTAATACTGTTACGATCGTTGAGGTAATATTAGGTAAAACTTCGTCAAACTGAAATCCTAAATTTCCACAAGTTGTATCTGCTAATATATTAATTAAATCCATAATTCTTCCTCCTCAGTTACTAATAGTTTACTATGTTTTTCAAATAAAGTCAACTTTTATAAGTAATTAATTGTAAATTTTTTGTATTTATTTGACTTTCTTTTCCTTTTGGAACTACTACATTGTCTTTATTGCCATCAGAGATATATTTTGTTTTTTCTAGATAATTGAAATTATAGGTAATATCAAAGTCTTTTCCATTGTTATCATACGCTCGAATTCGTTTTAAGAAAAGTGGATCAAACGTGGTATCAAACGGAGATACTTCACTTTCCCATCCTACACGTAAGGTAGAAATTGTTTGATATTTTTTTCCTTCATAAGTACCTTCAATAATATGATTAAAATTTTTATGTGTTTTTACATAAGGAGAACCAAAAGGTAAAGCAACAATCGAAACATATTTTCCAGGAATCGTTTGTTCTAATAAAGCGTAAACGCTTCCAATCTCTTGAATTGCTTTTTCTTCACTAATGGTTTTAAAATCTGGATGGGTATAAGAATGGTTTCCAACATCATATCCGTGATCCACTAACCAATTTAAAATTTTTTCATTATATTCTTTTTGGTTAAATAATCCACCATTAACAAAAAAGGTAGCGGTTACTTTTGCATCTTTATGTTTTTGTTTAAATTCTTCCAAAATTCCAACTGCACTATTTGGATCAATTTGAATATTTCCTTCTTCATCTACCCCAGTTACTTTAATATTATTTTCAAGTCCATCATCAAACGTTAAAATTAATGGACTTTTTCCTAAAGAAACATCGATAATTCCATTGACATAATCTTTTAGTGGAATCATTTCATATCCTTTTTCATAATACATTTCTAAATCTTTTCGAAAAGCTTCTGCGGTTCTTTGATAACCATCTTTATCTATATTTCCACCAGTATATTTTGCTTCTTTGTTATGAATTCCATGATACATCATAATAGGAACTCTTCCAAGTTCATTTACTTTATATTCTTCGTAAGTTTTATCTTCTAATCGTCCCATAGAAATTTCAACCGTTAATGTTTGATCTTTTTCGATTTCGGTTCCTTTTTTTATACTTTGAGATAGAATTTGATCTTTTGGATCATTGCTATAAACTTCCTTTACTTCTAAAGATAATTCTTTTTCTTTAGCATAAGTTTCTACTTCTGATAATGTTTTTTTCGTTAAATCTTCCATAACTTCTTTTTTCTCTATTCCACATCCACTAAGCAAAATTATAAAAGTTAACATAAGAATACCCTTTTTCATTTTTATCACCTACAAAAAGTATAACACATTTTTTTATCTTTTGTATATACTATGATAGGTGATTCTATGAATAATTGGTGGTGTAGGAAAGGAAAATGGCTCATTTGTTTATTTGCTTTTTCCGTTATTTTATTTTATCAATTTATTATTACCATTTTTGTGATAACTAGGTTCAATTTGTTTTTAATTTTTGTTTTCTTATGTCTTATCTTCTTCTCTTTTTTTCGGATAATATGGTGATATGAAATATTCGGATTTATAAAGTTTATCGATGCTTTGACCAATTTTCCAAGTATTTTCGTATTCGTTTTTCGAAAATGTAATTTTATCTGGTAAGGATAATAAAATAAATAATAATTTTTTTTCTTCTTTTTGTAGTGGATAATTTCTTTCATACTCACGAAAGGCTTTATTAAAGTCATAATCTAAAGCATGATTTTGATATAGTTTATAAAAATCAAAGATGGGCAGATCAATTTTACTTTTATCCCAACTAATAAAGTATGGAGTTTCATTTTCTCTAAAATGTTCAAGTTTTAAATTGTTATGTAAAATCGCAACTCTTTTTTCTCGTTTTTCTTTTACCATAGAATACCATTCTTTTAATTCTTGTTCACAAAAAGATAACGAGGCAAAAATTTTTGAAATGTTTCGAATAAATAGATATTCTCCTGGGGAAGGATAGATTTTAGATTCAATTAGGGTTGCTAAATCTTCATAATAGGTTTTTAAATATAAAATATTTTGAGTAAGATCTTCATAAATTTTTTTATAATCGTCTTCGGTAACTTCTTGATAGTGTGTTGTTTTACTATGTAAAAGAGCCATTAAGTCGACCAAATCTAAAATTTTTTGGTCACCTGGAACATCATAATCTTCGATGTATTCACTTTTTATATATTGATCCGTTTCTTCTAATATTTTAGGAAAATAATAAAAGTTTCTACTTTTTAAATAAGGAACCATTGCGGGATGGTTCCTTCTTATTTTTGGTTTCAATACATAAGGAGTATCGTCAAATACAATTTTTGTTTTTCCTCTAATTTCAATCTTTTTGTTTTTTGACATAAGGAATAATAATTTTATCTCCTTTTTTTATTTCTTCAATTTCATTGTATTTTTTAACTTCTTCTAAAGATACTTCATAACTTTCTAAAATAGAAGAAAGCGTATCTTCTTCTTTTACAATATAAATTTTATACGTTTTATATTCTTCTTCTTTCATAGATCCGAAAAGAGAAGTTAAATCCGTTTCATTCTCTATTTTTTTTCCTTGTCTTTCTTCTAAATTTTCTTTGTCTTCTTCCTTTTCTATTTTTTCTTCTTTCTTAATTTCTTCTTTTTTCTCTTCTATCTTTTCTTCTTTCCTATGTTCTTCTTTTTTCTCTTCTATTTTTTCTTCTTTTTTATCTTCCTCTTTTGCCTCTATCTTTTCTTCCACTTTTTCTTCCATGATTTCTTCTTTTCGATGATCTTTTATTTCTTCTTTACTTTCTTCTACTCTTTCTTCTTTTTCACTTTCTATTTCATTTCTTTCCATATCTTCCTGTTTTAAAACAACTGGTTTTGGTTTTTCTCGAAAGAAAATTTCTTCTAGTTTATCAATGGATAAATCAATATGAACCAATAAAATTTTATTATCAACGACTTCATAATAAAAATCATCAATATCAATCGATGCGTTAGCAAACTCATATTTTTGATCTAAAATTATTTCACAAGGAAGTTTAAAATCAAAGCGATCAATGTTATTGCTTCCCGAAGTCATTTTATATTCTCCACCAATAAAGAAATTGCCACGAAATCCAGTTTTATCTTTTTTAATATCTTGTTCTAAGGAAATGCTAACAATTTCTCCAAGGGTATTTTCAAATGGAATTTCTTTTTGAAAATTAATAATTTTTTTCATTTTTTTCCTCCTCTAATAGAATATATGCAAAAAAAAAGTATTTTTACATACTTTTTATTTTTCGTTTTAAAATTCCATTTTCCACTTGAAAAATTGGTCGGTAAAAATATTTATTTTGATTTTCTTTTAGTAATCTCTTTATTTTTTCTTTGTTCCTTGATAACCAGTTTGGATTTTCTGATTCTATTTTACGAAGGGTAAAGAATAATTCATCAGTACCTAAAAAAAGATCAAAAATTTCTGTTAAAGATTCTTTCTCGGTCGTTGTTGCATATAATAAAAGATAAAAATCAAAAGATAAATAAGAAGCCATCATTTCAACAAATCGTGGATGGGATAAAATCTTTTTTTCCTGCCAAATAGGAAAATAAGGTTTTCGAATATCCCATTCGGTTTGATAATAAGCATATGCGCCTCGATCTTGACATTGATTTAACAAGCAAATTTCTTCGTTAAATCGCCCTCGGTCTTCGACTTCAAATCTTGTTTCATTAAACAATTCTTTTAATAAAGAAAGGGAATCGAAATTTAAACTTTCTGTTTGTATTTCCCACTGAATAAATTGATGAAGTGCTTGAAGAAAAGAGGAATTCATATCTTCTTTTTCTAAATATAAATCTCGCTCAAACTCATGGACATAAGAACAAAGGAATACTTGATAATAGTACATCATTTCTTTTTCATTCATAAATTTTTCCTCCCCAAAGATAAG
>CALVWH010000132.1 GCA_944364705.1 uncultured Bacilli bacterium
AACCCCCTAGGTATTTTGGCACATGTGACAAAATAACCTGTGGAGTTTTTTTCATTCTATGAAAAAATCAATCATTTCTGATTGATTCCTATATCAAAAGTTCGAATAGTTCGAACAGATTCACCAATGGTGCCGAAGGACAGAATTGAACTGTCCGCTGACCCTTACCAAGGGCCTGTTTTACCACTAAACTACATCGGCAAATGGTGCTGGAAACAGGAATCGAACCCGTGACCTACTGATTACGAGACAGTTGCTCTACCTGCTGAGCTATTCCAGCAACACTTTAATTATACATAAAAGTAAGAAAAATAACAATATTTTTTTGAAAAAATTTGCATTTTTTTAAAAAACTGCTATAATAGATAGACACATGGAAGGGGAAATATATGAAAACAACAAAATTAGAAGCAGAATTTATCACAAAATTACAAACAATGCTTCAGCAGTCAGAAGAAAAAGGATACCTTAGCAAAGAGGAAAGAATAAATATTTTAGATAACTTTTATCATCAAATAGAAAGTAACTCGGTATTATCTAGTATATCATCAATCATTGATCAAATGTATCAAGATGAAAAACAAAAAAACAACTTTTATTTATTAGGTTTTAAAAATACGTTAGAACTACTTAAAATATATTCAAAAACCGAATCCTTTATTACACAATTAGATAAGATGGGAAAGAGCCACGATTATCTTTCCGATCAAATGGTTGAAACAGGATTCCCAAATGGTCAAAAACCAACCATTAATGATATTAGTACATTAAAACAATTAAAAACTTTTTTTCAAATTATTGATCATTATGCAACATTAAAGCAAAAAAAGGAACCATATCAAGTTCAATACAATGGAAATTTATTTGTAATGAAACCAGGACAAGTATACATTCCATCTTTGAATAACTTATTTTACTATAATCAAAAACAAGAGCCAATTTCAGAAGCAATTGATTTTGATACGGTATCAAAATTCTATCAAAAACAAAAATTTTAAAAATCTCATAAAAAAATAAGACTTTTCGTCTTATTTTTTGTTTAAAATTGCTTCTATAGGTTTAATTTTGGTAATCTTCTTTATCGATACCCCAGAAATGAAAAAGGCAATCAATAACGTATAAACCAATAATAACATTGGAATCCATCCACTTGGTAAAATACCATGAAGAATAAAGAATGGATTAGCAAAAATGGATTGATTTAAAAGGTGAATTACGAGATACCATCCAAAAACAGAAAAAATCCAAGAACAAATCGCAAGAACCATCGCTTCAAAACTAAAAATTTTAATAATATCTCTTTTTCTTGCCCCTAAAGCTCTTAAAATACCAATTTCCTTTTTACAATGAGAAATCGATAAAGAAATAAAATTAGAGAAAAGAAGAAAAGTAAATAAAACAAAAACCAAACTTAAAATTAAAATATACTTCATAAGTTTTTGATAAAGATTTATGATACTTGCAATCTCACTTGCATGATCTATTGTATAGGTATAATAAGTACCTAAAAGTTTTTGCTCTGGATCCTCCCGGAAAACAAATTCAGAAAAAACTTGCTCTTGTATTTTTTCTTCTTTCCCAGAAAGAAAAACCATAGACATTTCTTTCTTCTTTGGATGATAAAAATCAAAGAACACACCACTAATATAATCATATGCTTCGTTATGAACTCCAAGGATTGTCAATTGCTCACTAGAACCTTCATAATCTTCCGTTTGAAAATTTAACATAATCTTATCTTTTTGGGTCCATTCCTTTAAATACTGCTGAAGAAAGTTTTGTAACCCTGTAATATAAGGAAGCGTTGGATTTTGAGAAAGGTAATCCATAAATTTCGCATCCCATTGTCGGTCCATTTTTTTAAGTGTATTTAAAGATAGAAGAAGACCATTCTTCGGAATGGAAGAAATTGTTTTCGGACCATCTTCCGTAAAAACCGTAAGGGAATGATCCATTGTTTTTAAAGTGTTTGGAAAAACTTCCGTTTTTGTTCCAAGAGAATCTTGCGTTTGAATCGATAAATTAGCAAAAGAGAGTAGAGATGTTTTATCTTCCCTTAAATTTACAGAATCGACAAATCCTTTTCCATAAACGAGATTTCCTTTTTGAACAAAATTCTTTTCAAAATCCGATTTTAACTCAGCAGAAGAAAAATAATTTTTCGTTTTGATCTCTTGATATAAACGATCATCATCATCCAAAATACCGACAATAACAACCTTATTATTTCCTAAAGCAAGTTCCTTTTTGCTACGGATAAGATCTTGATAATCTTTTGGAAAATAATACGTTCCATCCGAAGCTAAAACCCCATATTGAATCATATAATCCGCAAGATACTTGTGAATAACGAGTTCTTTCTCTTGTTTTGGAAGACTTCCAAGAAGGGGATTTAAAAGTTCGTCTTGTTTTACATCGACAAATTGTAAATTGGTTGGCTCCAAAGAAAAATATACAAGATCCTCTTTTTTTTCTCCAAATACAAAAGATAAAGGCTTTCCAAGATCATAAAGAGAATAAACTGGATTTGGTGTTTGCTTTCCTTTTTTTTCAATCTCTTTTAAATCTTTTTCTGTTAATGGTAAATTTTGAACACTACCAGAAGGAGAAATCATAGAATTTTGAATCGAATACGTAAACTCTTGATTTTCTTTCATCGTTCGTTTTATTAAATCTTTTGAATCAAACAGAGCAAACGTAAGGGTAACTCCCATAAAAATTAAAGAAATTGTAGTAAGAAAAACGGTCATAAATAACTGGAACGGTTTATATTTAAAACTTGTGAAAGCCATTTTGATCGCATAAAGAAAAGGTAATTTGGATTTTTCTAAATAAAGTTCTTCTTTCGTAACCGTGACTTCTTTTTGGGAATCTTTTACAATCTTTCCATCTTCTAACGTAAGAATACGGTCGGCATATTGTTTTGCAAAATCCATATCGTGAGAAACCACAAGGACCAAAGTATGCTTACTAATTTCTTTTAAAATTTCAAACACTTGCATTCCAGAAGCATGATCTAAATTTCCCGTTGGTTCATCTGCTAAAATCATTTTTGGATGTTTGATCAGAGCTCTTGCGATCGCAACTCTTTGTTTTTGACCACCCGAAAGTTCATTTACTTTTCGGTTCTCAAACGAAGTAAGATCCAAAGAGTCTAGCAAATTCTTAATCTCTTCTTTTGATGCCTTTTGATCTTGTAACTCTTTCGCAAGTTCAATATTTTCATAAACATTATATTGTTCTAAAAGGTTAAACTCTTGAAAAATAAAACCAACATAAGTATTCCGATAAGAGTCTAATTTTTCTTCTGGAAATTTACTAATATTTTCTCCTTGAATGAAAAAAGATCCTTGGGTTAAACTATCAAGACCACCTAAAATATTAAGTAATGTCGATTTTCCAGAACCAGATGTTCCAACAATAAAAACCATACCTTTTTTTTCAATGGTTAAATCAATTTCATTCAAAGCAATTGTTTTAACACCGTGTTCTGTTTGATAAATTTTCGTTGCTTTTTTTAGCTGAATCATAAAAACAACTCCTATTCTAAAAGTATTATATCGAAAAATCATCGAAAAGAAAATACCTTTGTTTTTTTCCCTTGGTTTGCTATAATAAAGTTGGAGGAAGAAACCTATGGAGCAAAAAAATCGTTGTTTTTGGGCAAATCCAAAAAATCCAAAATATTTAGCGTATCATGATGAAGAGTGGGGAAGGCCTGTGTATTCGGATCAAAAATTGTTTGAATTTTTATTGTTAGAGTCTTTTCAAGCAGGACTATCTTGGGAATGTGTTTTAAATAAAAGAGAAGACTTTGCAGTTTCTTTTGATTCTTTTGATGCGAAAAAAATTGCTGCTTATAAGGATGATAAAATTGAAACGTTAATGCAAAATAAAAAAATCATCCGAAATCGTAGAAAAATTGAGGCAACCATAAAAAATGCAGGCATATTTTTACAAATCCAAAAAGAATATGGATCTTTTTCTGATTACCTTTGGGGATTTACGAATGGAAAAGTTCTTTATGAAATTGGAAAAACTTCTTCTCCATTATCCGATAAAATTTCCAAAGATCTTCAAAGGCGAGGAATGAAATTTGTAGGAACAACGATCATTTATTCTTACTTACAAGCTGTTGGAATTCTTTTCTCCCATGAAAAAAATTGTTATCTTTACCAAGAATATTTTCAAAAAAAGTAGATAAGAAAGGAACATAGTAGAAACAACTCTTGTTTCAAAAAAATATGAAAACCGCAATCGTTTATTTTTCTTATACCGGTCATACCCGGCAAATCGCAAAACAAATTCAAGAAAATCTTCATTGTGATCTTTTCGAATTAAAAAGAAAAGAACCATATTCTGAAGATTATGAAGAAGTCGTAGCCGATGAACAAAATCAAGAAGGAAGTCAAAAAATTCCAGAAATTGAACCAATTCCTATAGATATCGATGCGTATGATCGAATTATTTTAGGAACGCCTACTTGGTGGTATCGCCCATGTCCAGTCGTTCGTGCTTTTTTAAAGCAATATGATCTTTCTTCCAAAACCATTGTCCCTTTTGCAACCAATGCTGGATGGCTTGGAAGAGCTCTAAAAGAAATCAAAGAACTATGTCCAAATTCAACCATAGAAAAAGAAATGAATCTTGTATTTACCGAAGATTATAAAGAAAATAAATTGGTAACGAAAAAAGAAGATTTACAAAACTGGATAAATTCTTTATAAAGAACCTTGTGTTCTTTTTTTTGAAATTTTATAAAAAATTAGAAGAATTTCTTGCAAATTTTTTTACTTTTTTCATAAATTAGAATAGAAAGGAATTTATGAAATCAATATCCATCATTATTTTAACTTATGATAATTTATCTTATACGAAACAATGTATTGAGTCCATTCGAACGTACACTCCCAAAGATCTTTATGAACTGATTGTTGTTGATAATGGTTCTACGGATGGTACACGGCAGTGGCTAAAAAAACAAGAGGATATTTCTTATGTTTTTGCAGAAGAAAACTTAGGATTTCCAAAAGGATGCAACGTAGGAATTCAAAAAGCATGCAAAGAAAACGACCTTCTTCTTTTAAACAACGATACGATTGTTACCGAACACTGGCTTACAAGGTTACAAAAAGCACTATATAAAGATCCAAAGATTGGAGCAGTTGGACCAATTTGTAATCAAAAAGAAAATTTTCAAAACGGAATGTATACCTTTGAAACTTATGAAGAAATGCAAGAAGTAGCAAAAACGTTTCAAGACATGGAAGAACCTATTTTAGAAGAAAAAGTTTTTTTGATTGGTTTTTGTCTTTTAATCAAAAGAGAAGTTATGGATAAAATTGGAAAATTAGAAGAAGCGTATACGCCAGGTTATGTAGAAGATAACGATTTATGTTTAGAAATTATAAAACAAGGATATCATTTAATGCTTTGTCATAATAGTTTTGTCTATCATTATTTAGGAACTTCCTTTCATAAAGATTGGGATCTTTTTTATCAAATTCTCTTTCGAAATCGAAAATATTTTGAACAAAAATGGGGCTTTTCAACCGATGTATATGAACAAACCAAATCCGCATCTTGGCCATTTATAAAAAATCCTAAAAAAATTCTCGTTCTAAATTGTCATATAGGAATCTCTATATTAAAATTAAAATTTCAATGGAATCAATGCACTTTTCATGGAGTCGAATCCAAAGAATTCGAACGAAAAATTGCTCAAAATTTTGCACCCGTTTTTTCTTGTATCGATGAGATAAAAAATGAAACCTATGACTATATTTTACTTGGCGATCTTTTAGAACAAGAAGAAAATCCGAAACAATTTTTAGAAAAACTAGAAAAACATTTACTTCCTGGAGGATATTTCGTTGGAGAATTTCATAACGCTTCTTCGTTTCCTATCCTTATGCCTTTATTAAAGGATGATTTCTTCTATTTTAAATTTCATCAAAAAAATTTCTTTACCAAGTCCGATATTCAAAAACTTTTCGAACCTTATAAAAATGGACAGATATATTCTTGGTATAAACCGATGGAAAAAGAAAAAAAAGACTTAGACGAAAACCTATATCCTTATTTCCAAAAACATTATAATCTTACGTATTATTCCTTTTGTTTTCAGAAAGAATGACCTTCTTTCTTTTTTTCGTCAAAAAAAAACAAATCCAATCGCTATACTAAAAATGGTGATGGTATGAAAATAATCAATACCTTTTTAACAATAACCGCTCTCATTGTTGGAGTAACGATGGGTCTTTACTTACTCGGTGGTTATGAAAAGAAAAGCGATTTAAAACTTGCGAGTCTCTTTAGCGAAGAGGTTTTGTTTTTTAAATATAAAACCTATGAAAATGAAGAAGCCATGAAACAAGACTTACAGTCCATGGAACGCTATATTTATATGGAAGAAGAAGGAAAACCAACCGTTTATCTAGCAATTACAGGAGAAAAAGAAAATAGTCAAAAAATCAAGGAATTTTTCGAAAAAAAAGGGTATAGTATAAAGGAAGAAGAAATGACCATGGAACAAGAAGATTTTTTAAATATTTTAAAACAATACGATGCTGTTTTAAAAAACACGGATGATGAAGCAGTCATCGACGCAATTATTAAACAAGTCATTGAAAAATATCAGGAGGTTTATGAGCATTAAAATAAAAGAAATTCCAGAAAGTGAACGTCCCATTGAACGGATGCTTACGTTAGGAAAAGAACAATTAAGTAATGAAGAATTGCTAGCCATTTTATTAAAAACTGGAACGAAAGAATATTCATCGAAAGATCTTGCGATTTTACTTTTAAAAGAAGTAGGATCTTTATCCCAATTAAAAACATTAACGTTTCATAACTTACGAAAAATAAAAGGAATTGGAAATGTAAAAGCAGCAACCATTTTAGCACTCATAGAGTTAGCAAAACGAATGAACTCTGATTTTATAACATTACAAAACCAAAAATTAAATAGTACACAAATCGTTTTCCTTTATTATCAAAAAAAATTTGAAGGAATCAAACAAGAACAATTTTATGCGGTATATTTAGATAATCAAAAAACCGTAATCTGTGAAAAATTACTATTTCAAGGAACCTTAAACTATAGCTTAGTTCATCCAAGAGAAATTTTTAAAGAAGCGGTTTTGGTTTCTGCTTCCGCTATTTTATGCATTCACAATCATCCTTCTGGAAATTGTAGTCCAAGTAAGGAAGACATCAAATTAACCGAAAAACTAAGAGCAATCGGAGAACTTATGGGAATTCCTATTTTAGATCATTTAATTATTGGAATCGATCAGTATTATAGTTTTTTTGAAGCAAAAGCATGGTAAAAAAAATAAAATTATATTATAATAGATCGTAGGTGATTTTATGTATCGGAAACGAAAAAAACCAAATTTTGTCCTTTTGGGAATTCTTACCTTTCTTCTTTTTTTTATCGTAGTTTCTCTTAACATGTATCCAAAGTTAAAAGAAACAAACGTTACTGGCTTTTTAAAAGACATAGAAGTGAAAATTGTCAGTGTTGTTACGAAACCAGTAAAATATAAAAAAAATCAAATAAAAAATAGTAAAGATGAAAAACAATTAGAAAAAGAATATGAAACCTTAAAAAAAGAAAAAGAAGAAATTGATCAAAAAAATGCCCAAATCGCATCTCTACAAAAAGAAGTAGAAACCATGAAAAAACAACTAGGACTCGATACAATTTTAGGAGAAAAATGGAAAATTCATGCTACGGTAATTAATCGAACCACCGATGAATGGAATCAAAAATTAACCATTGATAAAGGAAAAAAAGATGGAATTATCGATGGTATGGCGGTTATTGATCATAATGGACTGATCGGAATTACTATGCAAACTTCTAATCATGCAAGTTCGGTAGAATTACTTACCAGTGAAAATTTTACAAAAATTTCTGTTCGTATTAAAGTAGGGGAGCAATATATTTATGGACTTTTAACTGGATACCGAAATGGTATGTTTGTAATCGAAGGAATTTCTGAAAACCTTTCGATTCCAGAGGGTTCTGTTGTAACAACCACTGGAATGGGAAAAACGTTCCCAGCCGGACTTTATATTGGAAAAGTAAAAAAAGTAACCACCGATAATTTTGATTTAGCAAAAATTGTAGAAGTAACTCCAGCCACAGATTTTCAAGATTTATCTTATGTAACGGTGGTAAAGAGAGATGAGTCTTATGATTCTTAGTATTTTAATTTTCTCTCTTTTCTTCCAAAGCCTTTGTTCTAATTTTATTGCTTTGGATACTTCCTTATGGAATCCACTTTGTTATCTTTCTGCTCTTATTTTGATTTATCCTTTTTTTAAAGATCAAAACAAATATTATTTTACTTGTATTCTTTATGGAATTGTATGTGATGTTCTTTTCTCAGAATATTTTTTCCAAAATGCATTTCTCTTTTTAATTTTAGGATATATCGTTACTTTTTTTTACCATAATTTAGCATGGAATGCGATTGTTTTACAGATTTTACAACTTCTTTTATTAATCGTTTATCGTCTTTTTGATTATGGTTTTTTAATCCTATTTTCCGAAGCAACGTTTCAATTCGCAACGTTTGGAAAAATGATTCTTTCTTCCATTTTATTCAATGCGATCTATTTAGCTCTCTTATTTTTTCTTTTCCGAAAAAAATACAAACAAAAAATAGAGTAAAATCTATTTTTTTAATTTTCAAAAAATTGAAACTATGATAAAATAAAAGTGGTGGTTTTATGAAACAAAAAAATCGAAGTGAACTTCGTGAGGCAATTATGGTTATTTTATATCAAAAAAATGTATACGATAAAAACAAAATTCCTTACGACTTAGAAGAAATCAAAAAAAATGTCGTTCCAATTGAAAATGAATTCGTAAACGATTTTGTCTATGGAGTTATTACCTATCAAAAAGAATTAGATACCGTTGCGAACCAGTATTTAAAAGATTGGACGATTGAACGATTAGGAAATACCGATCGTGCCATTTTACAAATGGGAATTTATGAACTTTTATATATGGATACACCATCCATTGTTGCGATTAACGAAGCCATTGAATTATCAAAAAAATACAGTGATGATGACGTAAGAAAAATGATTAATGGGGTACTCGATCACGTATATCATGAAAGGAAATTACATGAATCAGAGTAAATATTTAACCATTGGTGCCCTTACAAAATATTTAAAATATAAATTTGATCATGATGAACATTTACAAAAAGTTTATTTAAAAGGAGAAATTTCAAACTTTAAAGAGCACCAAACAGGTCATATGTATTTTTCCTTAAAAGATGAACAAAGCAAAATCAATGCGATTATGTTTGCCAGCAGTGCCAAAAAATTAAACTTCCATCCAAAAAATGGAGATAAAGTTTTGGTAACGGGACGAGTTACCGTTTATGAAATAACCGGAAGTTATCAAATTTATGTTGAAGATATGGAAGAAGATGGAATCGGAAATTTATATATTGCTTTTGAAAAACTAAAAAAAGAACTTGCCAAAGAAGGATTGTTCGACCAAAAATATAAAAAACCAATTCCTAAAATCCCAACCAAAATTGGAATCATTACCGCACCCGTTGGAGCCGCAATCAAAGACATTTTATCAACCATTCATCGGAGATTTCCTCTTTGTGAAACCTACTTGTTTCCTTGCTTAGTCCAAGGAGAATTTGCCAAAGAGGATATTGCGAAAAAAATAAAACAAGCCGATCAATTTCATTTAGACTGTTTAATTGTTGGGCGTGGAGGAGGATCCATTGAAGACCTTTGGCCCTTTAACGAAGAAATTGTGGCACGAGCAATCTTCGCTTGTCAAACACCGATTGTAAGTGCGGTTGGACACGAAATTGATTTTACGATTGCTGATTTTGTTGCTGATTTAAGAGCACCGACACCAACCGGAGCTGCCGAAATGGTTGTACCAAATCGTTTAGATTTACAAAAAATGCTTTATCAATATCAAATTCGTCTGCAAGAAAGCATTTTAAAAAAAATACACATTCAAAAAATAAAATTAGATACTTTAGCCAATTCTTTCGTTTTGAAAAATCCTTCCTTTCAATATGAAACAAAAAAACAATACATTGATACCCTTATGGAAACGTTACGAAAAGATATTTCTTACCGGTTAGACATGACAAAAAATAAATGGGATCATATAAAAGAAAGCGTTATTTTCAAAACCCCAGAAGTATTGTATCAAAAATCACAAGAACAATTAAAAACAGCCCTTGTGAAGTTGCACCTTTTAAATCCTTTAAACGTCTTAGAAAGAGGATATGCCATTCCATACATGGAAAATAAAATTATAACCAACCTTCAAGAAGTAAAAAAAGGAGATCTTGTATCCTTCCAAATGCAAGAAGGAAAAATTTTATCAAAAGTAGTTGAAGTAAAGGAGGAAACCTATGACGAAACAAGAACCAACCTTTGAAGAAAAAGTAACTTCATTAGAAAAAATTATTAGCGAACTAGAAAATGGTTCCATTGGATTAGAAGAATCCATTGAAAAATATGCAGAAGCAGTCAAACTTGCTAAAGAATGTGATGAAAAACTAAAAAAAATTGAAGAAAAAGTAAATAAAATTGTCAGCGAAAATGGACAAGTAGAAGATTTTGAATTAAAAGAAGAAAGTGAAAAATAAAGAAATTTTCTTCTTTTTTTCATCCGGATTAATAAACTATAGAGAGGTGAGCCTATGAAAATAGATCAATATGTAGAAATGGTATGGAAAATTTTAGAAAATCAAGGATCCATTTTTTCAAGCAAAGACAAAGAAAAAATGCTACAACATATTCTATATTATTATCCCGCCAATTATACAAACATTATAGGAGATTACTTTTTAAACATGCAAAAAAATGCCTGTTTAGAAAATAAAATCATTTCTGGATTTCAAGGATATATAGCTATCGGAAAAGATCAAATGTCATGGTCTAGTGGAGAAAACCGGAAAGGACAAAAAATTAAAGAAACCACAATGTTTGACGTATCCTCCATTACAAAATTTTATACGTTTTTATTAACTTGCCAGCTAGAAAAACAACACCTTTTATCCTTTGATGACCTTCTAGAACTTTCCGAAGGGAGTAAAGTATCGATCAACGATCTTTTCGCCATGCAAGGAGAATACCGTACCCCAAAACGAATCGATGAAGTTTCGATAGACGAAGCAAAATGGCAACTAAAAAACGTTTATCCATATCAAAAAGAAGGGTATAAATATAGCGACATTCCTTTGATATTAATCAGTGAACTTATAAAACAAAAATGTCATGCAAAAAGTTATGAACAAGTGTTACAAACCTATCTTCTTCATCCAGAAGATATCATCGCAACCTATCATCCCAAAGGAAGAGTTGCTGGAAATGGAAGAAAAGATAAACTATGCTATGATCCAAAAGCCCAAAAATTACAAGAAATTGGTTCCGCAGGTCTTTTTATATCCGCAAAAGAAGCCATAAAAACCTTAACCCAAATAAAACATATTCTAACCAAAAAACAATTTTTAATGCTTTTTGAAGCCAAAGATGAAAAGCAATCCCGAGGATACGCTGGATTATATCAAAAATGCTCCAAGAAAGAGTATACCTATGTTCCATTTTCTTTCACCAAAAATGCGTTTGCTTCCGAAGGAAGTACTGGATGCGTTCTTCTTGCCGATTATTTTACCAACATTTTTCTTGCTGCTTTTCCCGATGCCATTGATGAAAAAACACACAAAAAAGCAGAAACTTTCCATTCGTCCTTTGAGCAATATCAAGAATATTTAAGCCAAAGTGCGATCGAACTTTTTCTTTTACAATCCTATTATGAAAACTTTAAAAGTAAAGATGACGTAAAAATTTTAAAAAACAACTTGTAAAAACAAACAAAAGTTTGCTAAAATGATATTGGTGATCACATGAAAATAGAAAAATTAAAAAAAATATCTACCGATCGATATGAAATTGTTTTTGAAAATGGCGAAAAAGTCAAATTCTATTCGGATCTTATTTTAAAATCCTCTTTCCTGTATCAAAAAGAAATTTCCGATAAAACCCTAGAATTTTTAAAACAAGAAAATCAAAAACTAGAAATTTACCATCAATTGGTAAAATTTTTATCAAAAACAGAAAAAAGTGAACAAGAAGCAAGAGAATATCTAGAAAAAAAACAATGTTCCAACATTGACGAAATCATAGAAAAAGTAAAAAAACAAAAACTTTTAGATAACGATCGATTTTTAAAAGCATACTGTCATGACCATATGTACCTTAGTAGCGATGGACCAGAAAAAATTATAAAAGACGTCGTAAAAAAAGGAATCGAAGAATCCATCGTTCGCCAGTACTTGTCCACGTATGCTTCCTTTTTCAAAGAAAAACAAAACCGATTACTCGAAAAAAAAATAAAAGGAAATCATAAAGATACGGTATCCATGATGAAACAAAAACTTCTTTATGAATTTATCAACAAAGGATATTTAAAAGAAGACATTATCGAATATTTAGATACCATTTCCATGACCAATCAACATATCGAAGAAGATTATGAAAAAATAAAACAAAAGTGGCAAAAAAAATATCAAGGAAAACAATTAGAACAAAAAATAAAAGAAAAACTCTATCAAAAAGGGTATTCCTATGAAGAAATCCTTTCCTTGTTTTCCTAAGAAAGATATGATAAAATAAAAAAGGTGAAGGCTATGAAAAAATTTTTGCCACAGATTTATGTAAAGGACGTTTATCATATTCCTTACAAAAAATTAAAAGAAAACAAAATAACCCATCTCTTATTTGATTTAGATAACACCATTGTACCAATCCATGAAAAAGACCCTGGAGAAAAATTCAAAAAACTATTAACCGAATTAAAACAACTTGGATTTTCCGTTTTTGTTTTTTCCAATAATCCTTATAACCGAATTGAAACGTTTGGAAAAGAAAACGATCTATCCGTGATTACTTCCGCTAGAAAACCATGGAAAGGGAAATATAAAAAATTTTTAAAAGAACAAAACATTTCAGCAAATCAATGTGCGATGATCGGAGATCAATTGCTAACTGACATTTTTGGAGGAAACCGAATGGGAATGATGACAATTTTAGTGGATCCTTTAGCAGAAAAAGACCTATGGATTACAAAATGGAATCGGAAAATTGAAAAAAGAATCAAAAAGAAATATAAAAAATTAGTAGAAGGTGATTATTTTGAATAAAAAATGTCAAGGATGTGGAGCAATTTTACAAGATCAAGAAAGTAACGAAGTAGGGTATGTTCGAAATTTAAAATATTCTTTATGTGAACGTTGTTTTCGAATTAAAAATTATTCCGAATATAAAGTGATCGTTCAAGATAATGAAGAATATATTAAAATTTTAAAAGAAGTTGATAAAACAAACGATTTGGTCTTATTTGTAGTCGATGTTTTTTTCATGGGAGCAAACTTAGAAAAAATTCGCACGTATATTAACAATCCGATGCTTTTAGTATTAACCAAAAGAGATGTTTTACCATATTCCGTATCCGATCAAAAAATTAAAGACTATATGCATAATTTGTCTATGAATTTTGTTGATGTAGAACTTATTAGTAGTTATAAAAACTATAATTTCGACCAACTTTATGAAAAAATTCTTCGTTATAAAAAAGGACCTAATGTTTATGTTATCGGATTTACCAATGCAGGAAAATCTACGATGATCAATAAAATTTTATATCATTATTCCGACAACAAAATGAGCTTAACAACAAGCATTATGCCATCGACAACGTTAAATAGTATCGAAGTAAAAGTCAATCAAGACTTAACTTTAATTGATACCCCTGGACTTGTTGTTGACCGTAGTTTAATTAATTTCGTCGATGGATCAATGCTTTCAAAAATCATGCCTCAAAAAGAAATTAAACCAATTACTTATCAAATTAAAGGAAATCAAATGATTAAAATTTCCGATTTTCTTATTTTAGATATTCCTATGGGAAATGACCTTACCATTTACATGTCCAACAACTTAGAAATCAATCGATATTACAAAGGATTAAATACCTCAGGATATCGCGAAGAAAAAATGAAAATCAAAGCCGATCGGGATTTAGTATTTGAAGGCCTTGGATTTATCCATTTTAAAGAAGAATGCACCATTACCGTTTATACCAAATATGATATGAAAATATATACACGGAAAAAATTGATCTAACCATCAATTTTTTTTTGAAAAAATAAAATTGATGTTGTTTATTTGTTCTTTTTCCGATCTTATGGTATAATGACAAGGAATAGAAAGATGATAATATGTATAGAAAAACGTATATAGAAGTAAATTTAGATCGCTTAGAAGAAAATATCGAATCCATTATCAAAAACCACCCAGAATATCAATATTATATCGGTGTGGTAAAAGGAAATTGCTACGGTCATGGAAGTTATCTTGTAAACTCTTTGATCAAAAAAGGAGTCAATTATTTAGCCGTTTCTTCTTTAGAAGAAGGAATAAAAATTCGTAAGTATCATACCGATATACCGATTTTATGGTTAGAACCGATTTCTTTAGATGCTATAGAAATCGCAAGAAAACAGAACATAACGTTAACCATTTCCAGTCTTGCATACTTAGAAAACTTAACGAAACAAATAAAAGATAAAAAATTAAAAATGCATTTAAAATTAAATACAGGAATGAACCGACTTGGAATAAAAGACAAAAAAGACGTTCAAAAAGCAATCGGCATCATTCAAAAAAACTATTTTTTAGAAGGTGTTTATAGTCATTTTATTACAACTGGAATTAGTGATAAAAAATGGGATGAACAATTACAAACCTTTTACGATTTATTAGAAGGAATCGATTTAACAAAAATTCCAATGATTCATATGGGAAGAAGTTTAACTTTAGTAAATCATCCAAAAATTGATATTTGCAATGGAATTCGCCTTGGAATCCTTATGTATGGATTTAACCAATCCCCAAAAAAAGATCCTTCTTTCAAAGGAAAACTTCGGCAAATAAAAGCAAATTTAAGAATTAAAAAATATCATATCAGCAAAACAACATTAGACACAAACATAAAAGTAACGCCATGTTTATCCCTTTATAGTGAAATTATGGAAATTCAAAATGTAAAAAAAGGAGAAAACGTTGGATATGGACTTTCTTATGAAGCAAAAGAAGATATCCTTGTTGCGGTCGCACCCATTGGATATGCCGATGGATTAAACCGAAAAAGTATGGGACGTAACGTGTTTATCAACGGATCTTATTATCCAATCATTGGATCAGTGAATATGGGAATGATTCAAATAAAAGTAGACGAAAACGTAAAGGTAGGGGATAAAGTAGAATTGATTGGCGATCACGTATCTGCTCGTTACGTAGCTTCTTATTTACACACGACTCCATATGAAGTTTTATGTGCTTTAGAAGATACGATTCCTAAAAAATATCTTTATAGAAATGAGGTAACCTACATTGAAGAATGATTTTGAAATTTTAATCATTGGAACCGATATCAATGCTTATACCATGGCAAGGTGCTATCATGAACAATATGGAAAAAAAGCAAACCTTATCGGAAAAGAAGAAATGAAATTTACATCGCTTAGTTCCATTGTTCAAATCGAATATGAACCAAACTTATGGGATACGGAAACCTTTAAAAAAACATTAAAAACCTTTGCTTTAAACCATCCTGGTAAAAAAATCTTATTAATTCGAACAAACGATTTTCACGTAAGATTAATC
>CALVWH010000133.1 GCA_944364705.1 uncultured Bacilli bacterium
AAAAAACTATATGGAGAGCAAAGAGAAACAAGATTTCGTCCATCGTTTTATCCATTTACAGAACCATCCGTAGAACTTGACATTTCTTGTTTCTCTTACCAACGAAAACGAAGTGCTCTTTGTAAAGGTACCGGATGGATTACCGTTGGAGGAGCTGGAATGGTCAATCAAAAAGTTTTAGCAAACTGTGGATACGATCCAGAAGTTTATACCGGATTTGCTTTTGGATTTGGAATTGAAAGACTTGCGATGTTAAAATATTCCATTCCCGATGTAAGAATCTTTTATACCAACGATATTCGCGTAGCACCAACATTTGATCGAAAGGAAGAGGAGTAATATGATAAGTTTAAATTGGGTAAACGACTATGTCGATTTAAAAGGGGTTGATTTAAAAGACCTTGCTTTAAAAATCACAAAAGCTGGAGTAAATGTGGAAAGCGTGCATTCCAATCATATCGAAAACTTAGTGATTGGAAAAATTTTAGAATGTGAAAATCACCCAGATAGTGATCATCTTCATGTTTGTAAAGTCGATGTGAAAGATGAAACTTTAACCATTGTTTGTGGAGCTTCCAACGTTCATAAAGGACAAAAAGTCATTGTTGCAAAACCAGGAGCGATCTTACCTGGAAACTTTGAAATTAAAAAAAGCAAAATTCGTAACGTTGAATCTTGCGGAATGATTTGTGCTCTTTTCGAATTAGGATTAGAAGAAAAAAATGAAGAAACTTATGCCAAAGGAATTGCCGAATTACCAGAAGATGCACCGGTTGGAGAAGATCCAATTGCTTATTTAGGACTAGACGATACGTTATACGAATTAGATTTAAATCCCAACCGTTTTATGGACTGTACCAATCATCTTGGATTTGCCTATGAAGTAGCAGCCGTTTTAGGAAAAAAAGTAAAAAAACCAGAAACCAAATATCCAGAAGAAAATACATCCATGAACGATCAATTTTCTTTAACCGTAGAAACCGAAAATTGTCCTTATTACAGCACCAAAATCGTAACGGGAGTAACCATTAAAGAATCCCCAGAATTTATAAAACGTAGACTAGAAGCAGCTGGAATGCGTTCCATTAATAACGTTGTCGATATTTCCAATTATATTATGCTTGAATATGGACAACCTTTACATTTCTTTGATAAAGATACTTTAGGAGATCATATTACCGTTCGAATGGCAAAAGAAAATGAAAAAATGATAACACTAGATGGAAAAGAAAGAGAACTTACCGATCAAGATATTTTAATTACCGATGGAGAAAACCCTGTTTGTATTGCTGGTGTTATGGGTGGTTTAGAAAGTGAAGTTACCGAAAAAACCAAAAATATTTTAATTGAAAGTGCCATCTTTGATCCTTATCATGTAAGATATACTTCTTTAAGATTAGACCTTCGAAGCGAAGCATCTTTACGTATGGAAAAAGGTCTTAACGTGGATTACACCAAAGAAGCTTTAGACCGTGCTTGTTATTTATTATGCAAATATGCAGGTGGAAAAGTATTAAAAGATACCATTGTTCATGATCAGGTTCTTCGTAAAGAAAAAATAGTAACCGTTTCTTTAAAAGAAATTAATGCTTTACTTGGTATGACGTTAAAAGAGGAAGATGTTGTTCGTTCTTTAGAAAATTTACAGTTTCCTTATCAAAAAGAAAACGATCAATATAAAGTAACCATTCCTCATCGTAGACTTGATGTAGAAGCACAAAAAGCCGATATTATTGAAGAAATTGGTCGTCTTTATGGATATGATCATATCGAAGCGGTTTTACCAGTAGGGCAGACCAAACCAGGAAGATATATTGGTAATGTCGCAATTCGCAAACAAGTAAGCAAAAGACTTCGTAGTTTAGGGTTCCATGAATGCCGAACCTATACTTTAATTAGTGAAGAAGAAGATGCTTTATTTCCTTATGATCGAAAAGAAAGCATTTCTTTATTAAAACCAATGAGTAGCGATAAAAAAATTCTTAGACAAACGATTTTACCATCGTTGTTAAACGTGGTATCTTATAATTCTGCTCGTCATGTAGAAGATATTTTCCTTTATGAAATCGCAAATACTTATTATGATGTTTCAAAAGAAGATACTAAAGTTGCTTTTGTAGCTTCTGGAAAAATCATCGAAAGTTCTTGGCAAAAAGTAAACCTTAATGTTGACTTTTATTATATCAAAGGAATTTTAGAAAATCTTTTCTGTTATCTTGGACTTCAAAATCGTTATTCTTTTGTACCTAGTAAGCAAAAAGATATGCATCCATATCTTTGTGTTGATATTTTATTAGATCGAAAACCGATCGGAATTTTAGGAAAAGTTCATCCGAATCTTTCAAAAAAAGATCTTTATGTTTGTGAATTTAGTTTGACCGAAGTAGCAGAAAAATCGATAAAACCATTAAAATATAAAGAATTATCAAAATATCCTACCATCACCAAAGATTTATCTTTTGTTGTAAAAAAAGATACCAATAGTGAAGAAATTGAAAAAGTAATAAAAAAAGCGGGCGGTAGATTGCTTACGAGTCTTCATGTTTTTGATGTTTATACTGGAGAAAATGTCAAAGAAGATGAAAAATCAATTGCGTATAGTTTAACTTTTTCCGATCCGTCTAGAACATTAACAGAAGATGAAGTTATGGTTGTTTTCCATAAAATTATTCAGGAGGTAGAGATAAAATGTCAAGCAACTTTGAGGGACAAATAGAAGATCTTTTTTCTTTTTTAATTACAAAACAAGGAGAAATGTATTCTTTACCGATTCAATATCAAAAGTATTCTCATGAAACTTGTTTTCCAGTGTTAAAAGAAAAACTTCCAAAAGATTTTCAAAATTTACTATTGGGTAGAGATGTACGAGAAGATATTATTCGTTTATGTGAAG
>CALVWH010000134.1 GCA_944364705.1 uncultured Bacilli bacterium
CTTTTTCAAAAATATCATATGAATATAATGAAAGGAGGCAATCATGTATCAAAATTATCCTACAGGATATCCCTATCCTCAAACGTATACAAATGCCTATTATACCCAAACTTCCAATAAAATGAGAACTCCTTCTTATAATCCTTCTTTTCCAAATAAACAAGATGAACGGTTTATTACTGGTGGATTTCTCGGACCTTTTATCCTAGGTGGAATTACTGGTGGTTTACTTGCACCAAATTTTTATCCAAGACCTTATCCAATATATCCTGGATATCCACCTTGTTACCCATATTGTAGATAAAGACCTTAAACGGTCTTCTTTTTATACAAATAATAATCCTTATAAATACCTTCTGATAATTGACTCATACTTTTTACTAAGTCATAATTTTTTTTTGCCTTTTCTTGAAGTCTTTTTGTAAGTATAGCAGAATTATAATTTGGAAAATTAATAATAATTAAATAATCAACTTTTTTATTTTCTACAATCTCATCTTGACTATCCATAAGTTCTGGATATTTTATATCACTAACGTTAAGTTTCATAAAATAGCGATTCGTTGGTACCGTTCCTAAAAGATTATGAATTCCACTATCTAGACAACCATAATTTAACACGGTAGCATTTGGATTATCTTCTTGAATAATTTTTGCGAATACAGAAGGTGGATAAGAATCTTTCGTTAAAAACAAATGTTTACAATTCGGACTTTGAAACAAAAATGGAACGTAAAAGATAGCACAAAGCAGAATCAGACCATAACTAATTTTTTTTGGAATTTTTCGATAATACTCTTCAATAAACAAAACGATAGCGATCAAACCAAATATGGATGAAAAATAAAGTGGAAAAGAATAATAATTGAATTTTTTTCCATTGATAAAGATGAAAAGAAATCCACTAATAATAACAAATGGAAGAAAAAGTTTATCTTCTTTTTTATAACGTTTTTTATGAAGAAGAAAATAAGCCATTCCTAAAATAGAAAGATATCCTAAAATAGAAGTCATAGAAAGAATGTTCTTTAAAGTTTTACTCAAAAGTTCTATTTTACTATTTGAACTTCCCATTGCATAAGAAGTTAAATTAAATCCAAAGTAAACATCGATAAAATCTTTCAAAGCATGATGGTAGGCAAAATATAAACTACATAAAAGAAATGGTACACTCATTCCTAATAAAAAAGTAAAAGAATCGGCAAATATTTGACGATAGCGTTTTTTTAGAAAATCTTTTAAAAGAACAAATACCATAAATCCAAAATAAAAGCCAACTAAAGTAAACTTCATCATAAAAATAAGACCACAAAGAAATCCATGAAAAAATAATTCTTTAGAAGTCATAAATTTTTTCTTCTTTATGTTTTCTAACATTTTATAAACACTATATGTAATCAACGGAAGCATAAAAAGTTCTGGAATTCCTCCACCAACAAAAGGAATGGAAGAAACCAACAATCCAGATATCAAAGGTAACATCCAAAATATATGTCTTGTTTCCAAATATAATCTTATGATTTTACTTAAAAAGTAAAGAAAAACCGTAAACGTCACAAGTTCAAGAAGGTAAACTCCAAAAAAACTTTTGGAAGAAATCAAAGAAGCAATCATATAAAGAAAATATAAAACTGGTCCCTTTTGTTCAAATAAATCGCGATATGGAAGCATTCCATGTAACATCGATCTTCCGACCGTTAAAAAAGCATTCGGATCTGGATAGACATTTGTAACATAAATCGGGGAAGAAGCCGATGAAATAGAGATTGCTAAAAAAGCTATAAGAAAACAAAAGAGAAAGATCCATAATTTTGTTTTCTTTTTTTTCGGAAACATTGTTTTTCGAAATTGATAAAAAGAAACAATATTTTGCTCACCAATTTTCACGATCTTTTTTAGGTTTATAGAATTTTTACCTTGTTTTCTCTCATGAAAAGAAATAGGAATAAATTTTACCTTTTCTTTATAAAAAACAAAAAATACAGAAAGCATTATATTCGGTAAAAAATACGTATCCGAAAAACGATCGATATATTTTGCTAGTACCTTTGTTTTCATCAATCGAAAAGGCGTATTGGCATCTTTTACAGAAACACCAAAAATAAACAATAATAAAAATTTCAATACTTTTGTCACAACATATCTAGAAAATCCATCTTCTCTTTTTTTTCGATGTCCAATTAAAACATCATATTGTTTTCGCTCTTCCCAAAACTCCCAAAATTCTTCCGGTTCTGTTTGATTATCAGAATCTACTTGAAACACATACGTTGCATTATTTTCAATCGCATATCGGTATCCATATAAAACGGCACTCCCATGACCACCATTTTCTTTTTTTAAAACAACAATATTTTTATTTTTTAAAGATTCTTTTTGAGCAATCTCATACGTTTTATCTTTACTTCCGTCATCGACAATAACAAGTTTGGAATCATTTTTAATTTTATTTACAATTTTTAAATAATCATGAATCACTGTTTTTATATTCTTTTCCTCGTTATAAGCAGGAACAACAATATATAAATTTTCTTTCATGGTTACACTCCTTCTAGATGCTAAAAAAATTATACTATAGAAAAACAAAAGATTCAATAAAAAAAAGAAGCTATTTTGCTTCTTCAACAACTCTTGTTTCCCGAATGACCGTTACTTTAATGGTTCCTGGATATTGTAAATTATCTTCAATTTTCTTTTTAATATCGCGAGCAATTTTATAACTTTGTAAATCATTAATTTCTTCTGGTTTTACAATCACTCTAAGTTCTCTTCCAGCTTGTACAGCATACGTTTTTTCGACACCTGGAATATCTTTCGCAATGGCTTCTAATTCTTCTAAACGTTTTACATAATTTTCTAGAGAATCGTTTCTTGCTCCTGGTCTTGATGCAGAAAGCGTGTCTGCAATCGCAACCAAAGTAGCAATCACACTGGTAGCTTCTTTATCTCCATGATGAGATTCAATTGCATTAATTACAACTTCGTTCTCACCATACTTTTTCGCAAGTTCGCTTCCTAACGTTACATGACTTCCTTCTACTTCATGATCAATCGCTTTTCCTATATCATGTAAAAGTCCTGCACGTTTTGCCAGATTAACATTTTCTCCAATTTCAGAAGCCAAAAGTCCAGCAAGATTTGCAACTTCAATCGAATGGGTTAAAGCATTTTGTCCATAACTCGTTCGAAAATGTAATTTTCCTAAAATTTCTACTAAATCAGAATCCATTTTCGTAATTCCAAGTTCAAACAAAGCGCTCTCTCCATATTCCACTAATTTTGCACGCATGTCTTTTACCATTTTATCGTAAATTTCTTCAATTCTTGTTGGATGAATACGACCGTCTTTGATTAACGTTTCAATCGTAAGTCTAGCAATTTCTCTTCGATAAGGGTCAAAGCTTGATAATACAATTGCTTCTGGTGTATCATCAATGATCAAATCAACTCCAGTAACTGCTTCAATCGTTCGAATATTTCTTCCTTCACGACCAATGATTCTTCCTTTCATTTCATCATTCGGAAGGGTAACCACGGTTACCGTTTGTTCGCTAGCGACATCACCAGCGTATTTTTGCATAGAAGAAACCAACATACTTTTTGCTTTTTTATCTGCTTCAATTTTTGCTTCGCTCTCTTTTTCTTTAATATAAGAGATAATTTCTAAACTCATCATCTCTTCTACTTTTTTCATAATCATATCTTTCGCATCTTTTTTAGATAATTTTGCGATTTCTTCTAACATTTTTAATTGTTCTGTTTTTATTTCTTCCACTTTTGCTTTTTCATCTTGGATTTGTCTTTGTTTATCGATTAAATTATTCTCTTTTTCTTCAAGCATCTCTTCTCTATTTTGAAGGGTTTGATCTCTCCGATCCATATTATTTTCTCTCGTTAATAATCGATCTTCTGATTCTTTAATTTCTTTTTTCTTTTCTTTTATTTCTTTATCCGCATCGGTTTTCATTTTATAAATTTCTTCTTTTGCTTCCAATAACGAATTTCTTTTCAAGGATTCTGCTTCCTTTTTCCCTTTTTCTATAATTTCTTCCGCTTTTTTAGAAGCAAAATTTCCTTTTAAATAATTTAATATAAACATGGCAATTACGCCAATACACACTCCAACAAAAATAAGTAAAATGGAAAGTATCCATGTCGTCATAATTACCTCCATTACTCATGAGAAATATATTCTCTATTATTATTTTAATGTTTATCCTTTCAGAAGTCAAGTTGGAATTTTTCTCATTTTGATCATAAAAAAAGAAAAGACTTACTCTTTTTCTTCTGTTTTACTTGAAATCCCATAAAATTCTCTTGTTTTTTGCATAATTTCTTGAAATAGATCTGGATTTTTCTTTAAAAGTTCTTTTACGTTTTCTTTTCCTTGCCCTAATTTTTCTCCTTGATACGAATACCATGCACCACTTTTTTCCATAATTCTTGCTTCGCTTGCTAAATCGATAACTTCTCCTGCTTGAGAAACTCCTTCTCCATACATGATATCAACTGTACAACTTTTAAATACTGGCGTGATTTTA
>CALVWH010000135.1 GCA_944364705.1 uncultured Bacilli bacterium
AAACCGAAGAACTTCGTAGAGATTTATTAGCAAACGTTGGACATGATTTAAAAACACCATTAACCATGATTAAAGCTTATGCCGAAATGGTACGAGACATTACCTACAAAGATAAGAAAAAACGAGAAGAAAACTTAAACATTATTATCGAAGAATCGGATCGCTTAAATCTATTGGTAGAAGATATTTTAGAACTTTCTAAAATGCAAGCTAATCATAACGATTTTGATATGGAACCTTTTCCATTACATCAAACAATTTTAAATGTCTTAAAACGATATGAAATTCTAAAAGAAAAAGAAAAGTATCAATTCCTTTATGAAAATAAAACAGAATATATGGTTCTTGGAAATAAGAAAGGAATGGAACAAGTTTTATACAATTTAATCAATAATGCCATTAATTATACTGGAGAAGATAAAAAAGTTGAACTTGTTGTTCTAGATTCTAAAGGCGAAGTAACCGTGCAAATAAAAGATACCGGAAAAGGAATCAAAAAAGAAGATATTCCTTACATTTGGGATAAATATTATCATAGTGAAAAAAAACATAAACGAAATAAAATTGGAACTGGTCTTGGATTATCCATTGTAAAAAATATTTTAGAAAACCAAAAGTCTTCTTATGGAGTAAAAAGTAGTAACCATGGAACAACATTCTACTTCTCATTAAAAAAATCCAAGACAAAAATAAGGAGGGGAAAATGAAAAAAATAGTATTATTTCTTTTCTGTTTTTCACTTTTTTTCTTAAGTGGATGTGAACAGAAAGAAGAAAACTTATTATCTGGAAAGCATAATATTGAAATTACGATAAAAGATCATGGAGTGATTAAAGCCCAATTAGATGCCGACGCTGCACCCATTACCGTTACCAATTTTATCGAATTGGCACACGAAGGATTTTATGATGGATTAACCTTTCACCGCATAATACAAGGATTTATGATGCAAGGAGGAGACGGAACTTCTAAAGGATTAGAAAAACCTCAAATTATTGGAGAATTTTCTGCCAATAAACATGAAAATCCCTTAAAACATACTAGAGGAGCTTTATCGATGGCTAGAAGCACTGCATATAATAGTGCAAGCACACAATTTTTCATTGTTCAAGAAGATAGTGATCATTTAGATGGTCTTTATGCCGTATTTGGTTATGTAACCGAAGGAATGGACATTGTCGATGAAATTTGTAACAACACACCAGTTACCGATGATAATGGAAGCGTAGCAGAAGAAAACCAACCAATAATTGAACAAATTAAAGTTCTTGATTAGGAAGAAATTCATCTTCCTTTTCTTTTGGAATCATGCTATAATGATAATGCAGAAGAGGGTGAAAAAATGATAAAGATTTACAAAAACGAACCGGAACAAACAACCATAAAAGAACTTCAAAAAATTGAAGATAATTGCTGGGTTAACTTAATTAATCCGACACCAGAAGAAGTAAAAAAAGTAGTATCTGAAATTCCAATTGATGAAGATTTAATTACCAAAGTATTAGACGAAGAAGAACTTCCAAGAATTGAAAAAACCGAAAACGCAACGTTAATCGTTGTCGACGGTCCTTATATGGAAGATATGCACATTCGAAATAAATACACAACGTACCCTTTAGGAATCATTATTTGTAACGATTTACATGTGATTACCGTTTCCTTAAAAGACTTTTCGTTATTAAAAGAATTTGCCGATGGAAAAGTACCAACGTTTTATACGTATAAAAAGACTAGATTTTTGATTCAAATTCTTCTTCGAACGGCAAGTACCTATTTAAAAGCTTTAAAACAAGTAAACGAAGACATTCAAACCAAAGAAAAAGCTCTTTATCATTCTACAAGCAATAAACAATTAATTGAACTTTTAAATATTGAAAAAACATTAGTTTATTTCTTAACTTCTTTGAAAGCAAACGATGTGGTTTTAGAAAAATTATCCAAAGGAAATGTAATCGAAATGTATGAAGAAGATATCGAAGTATTAGAAGACACTGTCATTGAAAATAAACAGGGGATTGAAATGTGTTCGATATACCGAGAAATTTTATCTTCTATGACAGATACCTATGGAACGATTATTTCCAACAACTTAAACGTTGCAATGAAATTTTTAGCAGGAATTACCATCGTTTTTTCCATTCCAACGATGATTGCTTCCTTTTTAGGAATGAACGTTCCTTTAGGATCTTTTGCTCATAATGATTTTGCTTTTCTCTTCATTTGTTTTATTTCCCTTGTACTAGCCATCTTAATTGCTTACTGGCTAAAAAAGAAAGATATGCTATGATCTATCTTCTTTATGGTACTGAAGAATATCAAATAAAACAAGAAGAGAAAAAAATTATGGATTCTTTTTCCTTAGATGCTTTATCCATAGAAACGTTTGATTATAACCAAACCACATTAGAAACCATACTCGAAAAAGCAAATACGTATTCTCTTTTTGACGAAAAAAAAATCTTAATCCTTGAACATGCCAACTTTTTTTCTGGAAAAAAGGGAAATACCGATACCGAAGGACTAGAAAAATATTTAGAAAATCCAAATCCCCAAACCATTTTAATTTTTAACGTGGATGGCGAAAAGATTGATGAAAGAAAAAAAATCGTAAAACAAATCAAAAAAATAGGAAAAATCATTGAAAAAAATAAAGAAGTAGATCCATATTCTTTTGTTCAATCTTTGTTACCTCCTTATAAAATGTCTTCCGAAGTCTTTTCCTTTTTTCTAGGAAAAATCGGAAACAAAATCGAATTTGCAGAAAATGAGATCGAAAAGTTAAAACTATATAAAGGAGAAGATCTTACGATTACCAAAGAAGATGTTCATCTTTTAACTTCAAAATATTTCAATTTAAACTTATTTACGTTTCTTGATGATATTATTTATCGAAGAAAAGAAAAATGTTTGGAAACTTATCAAGAATTGTTACGCTTAAATACCGAACCCATTGCTTTGCTTGTTCGTTTAGCCAATCAAATTCGCTTAATGTATCAAGTCAAAGAACTTACCAGACAAGGCTATAGCACAGCGAATATAGCATCCATGTTAAACATTCATCCATATCGTGCAAAAAAAGTTTTAGAAAGTGCTTATTCTTATTCAAAAGAAACCCTTCTAAAACATTTAAATTCTTTAGCAGAATTAGACTTTAAAATAAAAAGTGGGAAAATCAATAAAGATATTGGATTAGAATTATTTATATTAGGAGTGTAAAATGGAAGAAAAAATAAAAGAATTAGAAGTTCGAATCGAAACTTTAGAAAAAAAGGAAAAAAAGCGAGAACAAAAACAAAGAATAAAAAATGTGGTTACCATTATTTTATTCTTTGTCGTATTAATTGCCGTCATTGTTTTCTATATGATCTATAGTAAAATGTTATCCGATTTACTCGGACTATAAAAGGCACAGAAATGTGCCTATATTTGACGATAAAGACCAATCGCTTTTCCTAAAATGGATATGTTTGGTAACAAAATTGGTGCCATCGTATCGTTTTCTGGTTGTAAACGAATGTGGTCTTTTTCTTTGTAAAATCTTTTTAGAGTAACTTCGTTTTCTTCGGTCATTGCCGCAATAATTTCACCATTATGAGCCGTCGTTTGTCTTTCAATAATCACGATATCTCCATCAAGAATACCAGCATTGATCATCGATTCTCCTTCCACTTTAAGGGTAAATACTTCTTTGTTTTTAGGAACAAGGTAACTTGGTAAAGAAAAGTATTCATCTGGATTTTCGATTGCTTCGATTGGTTTTCCAGCGGTAATTTTTCCTAATAAAGGAACTTTTGTAATTTCTTCATTTTGAAGGAATTCATTTGGAACTAATAATTCAATGGCTCTATTTTTAGATCCATTTTTTTTAAGAAATCCTTTTTCTTCTAAATTTGCAATATGTGCATGCACAGTGGCAGGAGAAGAGGTTCCTAAAGCAGCTCCAATTTCACGAATCGTTGGAGGAAAACCGTGAGAAACGATATATTTTTTGATGAAATTTAAAATTTGTTCTTGCTTTTTGGTTAACTTTTTCATAAAGCCTCCTTTTTATAAGAGTAACACAGAATAAATAAAAAGTCAAACGAATGTTTGCTAAAAAAAACTTTTCATAAAAATAAATCTTTGATATAATAACAATGGTGATCCTATGGAAAAATTAATGAGAAATATTCAAGTATTAGCACTAGAAATGATTCAGGAAGCAAAAAGTGGACATGGAGGAATTGTTATGAGTGCAGCACCCATTCTTTATGCCCTTTATAAAGATCATGTTCATTTTGATGTAGAAAATCCAAATTGGCAAAATCGAGACCGTGTGGTTTTATCTGCAGGTCACGGATCGGCTTTGCTTTATGCAACTTTATTTATGGCCGGATTTCCGTATACCATTGAGGATTTAAAAGCATTTCGGAAATACGGATCGAAAACACCAGGACATCCAGAATATGATCCTATGTTAGGTATTGAAATGACGACCGGACCGTTAGGGGAAGGAGTGTCTAGTGCCGTTGGAATGGCTTTAGGAGAAAAACTAGAAGCGATGAAAAATCCAAATCAAGTCGATTATTATGTTTATGCTGTTTGCGGAGATGGAGATTTGATGGAAGGAGTCAGTTATGAAGCTCTTTCGTTAGCTGGTATTTGGCAGCTTGATCATCTCATTTTATTATACGATGCCAATAAAAATTCCTTGGATAGTTCTTTAGAAAATACATTTACCGAAAATGTGATGAAAAGATTTTTAAATTTAGGTTTTGAAGTTTTATCTTCTTCAAGCGATGCCACTGCGATTTCTATGGCAATTGCTTGTGCGAAAAAAAATTCAAAACCAACGGTCATTTTGGTGGATACCATTTTAGGAAAAGATTCTTCTTTGGAAAATAGTCATAAAGCTCATGGTTGGGTTCCAAGCGAAGAAGAAATAAAGATACTAAAACAAAAATGGGATCTTCCAAAAGAAAAATTTGCTTATCTAGAAAAGATGAGAGAAGAGTTTTCTAAAAAGATTTATCAAAGAAGTATCGAAAAAGAAAAAAATTTTCCAAATCTTCCATCTTCGAACCTTCAAATTCCAAAAGAATTTTCTTTAAAAAGCGAAGATATGAGATCTTCTTTTGGAGAACTTTTAAACTTGATCGAACCTTATTATCCTTTATACTGTGGGAGTGCAGATTTATCTTCTTCTTGTAAAAATGTAATCAACAATGGAGAAATCTTTTCAAAAGATCATTATGGAAAAAATATCTTTTTTGGAGTCCGGGAACATGCCATGGCAGCCATCATGAATGGATTTGCCTTAACTGGTCATGATCTTATCGGATCCACATTTCTTGCCTTTTCGGATTATATGAAACCAGTGATCCGATTATCGACTCTTATGAATTTATCCGTTTGTTATTTATTTACCCATGATTCGATTCGTCTTGGAAAAGATGGTCCAACCCATGAACCGATCGAGCAACTAACAACTTTACGTTCCATTCCCAATTTTTCTGTATTTCGTCCTTGTAACCACGAATAAATGATTCAAAGTTTTCTTTATTATCTAAAGAAAAAAATACCTTGTGCCTTTCTTATTAGTCGTAGTGGAAAAACTTTGTCTACCATAGAAAAGGTAGAAGCACAAAAAGGAGCCTATATTTTTAAAAAAGAAAAAGAACATTGCGACCGAATTTTATTATCTTCCGGAGAAGACATAAAATTATCATTAGACGTTGCAGAAATTTTAGAAAACGAGTATAATTTAGATATAAGAATCGTTAGCATGCCGTGCCGAGAACTTTTCTTAAAGCAAGAAGCCTCTTATCAAAATTCTGTTTTAAATCCAGAAATTACTTATGTTATCGAATCGGCAACCGCTTATGAAATGCTTCCTTTTGTAAAAAATGCAAAGCAATGCATCTCTTTACATCGCTTTGGTGCTAGTGGAGAAGAGATGGATGTTTTAAAAGCTTGTCATTTTACAAAAGAAGAAATTGCGAAAACGATAGGAGAGGGAGATTTATGAAAAACAAACGGGCATTTACCTTAATCGAGTTATTAGCAGTCATTACCATTATCGCTATTTTAATGACGATCATTACTCCAGTACTTGTAAAACTATTAAACGAAAACAAACAAAAATTATATGAACAACAAACCGATACCTTAGTTGCAGCAGGAAAACGTTGGGCAAATGATCACACACAATATTTAAGTGAAACGACGCCTTATTGCATTTCCATTGAAACGCTTGCCGACGATGGTTACATTTCTGGAGATGATTTAATTAACCCTGTAGATAAAAAAGAAATGACTGGATACGTCATCGCTGCTTATAATTCTTCTTATAGTCAATATGTATATGAATTTGCTGTCAATTGTAACATTTCAAGTGCCAACCAGGGAAATCTTAGTTAGTGATTTTGATCAAACGTTTTATTCAAAATTTTTTTTAAAAAACGTTGAAAAAATAAAAGAGTTTGTACAGCAAGGAAATATATTTATTATTGCGACTGGAAGAAATTATACGCAATTGATGAGTGATTTACGTCATTTATCTGTGCCCGTATCTTTTTATATTTGCGATGATGGAGCTTTAATTTATGATTTTTATGGCAATTTAATTTATAAAAATGAGTTAGAAAAAGAAATGGCAGAAAAAATTTATCATGAACTTTCTGAAAGTAAGCATACTTATGATACTTGGTATGACGATGGTATCGATTATACCGTAGACATTGGTAACTTTGCCGTGAAAATTATATCAAAACCAAAAGATTATGATAAATGTGAAACACTACTTGAAAAACTTTTAAAAAAATATCCTATGGTGCATGGATATCTTAGTGAAAACTGGGTGAACATAACCAATAAAAGTGCTACTAAGGGAAATGCGATCGAATACTTAACAAAAGAATACGTGATGGATGAAAATCAAATTTATACGATAGGGGATAACGTAAATGATCTTTCTATGTTTGAAAAATACCATAGTTTTGCTTTAGAAGATGGTATTTCCATTGCAAAAGAAAAAGCAAAATATGTTGTGAAAGATTTTTGTGAAGTATTCGAACATATGGATAAAGAAGATTAATTTTTCTTTTACTTTTACTTGACAAAAAAGGAAATCAATTTCTATACTTTTTTGTCTTTTTTTGTTATAATGTAAGAGAAAATAAAAAGGTGGTCCTATGAAAAATTTATTAAAATATATCCTATTATGTTTCTGCATTTTTCTTCCGTTTGGAGTAAAAGCAGCAACGTATCAAGTAGAAGTTGTACGAAGCGATGCAGGAAATACTTCTCTTGGTACTTTTTCTGATTATAACGAAGCGAAAAGAGTTATGAATGAATATCCAAGCGATAATAAAAATGTTGCAGCGATTTACCGAGATGGAAAAATTATCAATGCCAAATATGCGGTTTCTCAGTTCAATTATAATCACGCAGCTCCAGATTCTGGTGGAGCTGACAATATTCACAGGTTATTTCCATCGACCACTTCTAGCACGGTTTATACAACCGTTGCAGCACCTTATGGAATTGATGCAGCTTTTTTAGATTACGATGTTTCTAGTGATCGTGCGCAAATTAAAATTAGTGGATATACGGGATGGACGTATTTAGCAAACATCAATGTTGTTCCAATTTCCAAATTAGCAACCAGTGTTAAAATAACCGCAACAACCAATATTACCGTTCGAGCGGATCATAATACAGGATCTACCGCCCTTGGAAGTGTTGCGTTAGGAGATGTCTATACGTTTTATGATAAGTATTATGATGGTACGTATACTTGGTATAAAATTTATTATAATGGTGGATATGGTTGGTTTGCTAGTTTAAATGAACGTTGGTCGGTTGAATTAGATTCTGGAATTCAAACATATTATGAACATCATTCGAAAGGAAATTTAATTCATTATTATAACAACCATTGGGGAACAAGTTATACCAATTTAGGACCAGCACCATCTTATTTAAACGGAAATATGAACTATTACAGTTTTGATGGACAATATTTTTATGATGATTATAAAAAAATGATTGATGATTATAAAGAAAATTCAAATCGTCGTGCAGTCAATGCGGGAAAACCACATTATGCATATTATTTATATCTTCCAAATCATTCAAAAACGGGATATACTGCCAATGATTTCAATCAAATTATTCGTAATTATGGATATACTTCGAAAGCCCAGTCTGCTATGTATGACGAAGGGCAAAGCTTTATCGAAAGTCAAGAAAAATATGGTGTGAATGCTCTTTTGACATTCTCGGCAGCAATTAACGAAAGTGCAAAAGGTACGAGTGATATTGCTCGTTATAAAAATAATTTATTTGGTCATGGTGCTTATGATAATTGTCCATTTGATTGCGCTACTTCTTATGCAAGCGTTAAAGAAGGAATTATGGCACATGCAAAAATGACTGGAGCAGGATACAATTCTCCAAGCGATTGGCGATATTATGGTTCTCACTATGGAAACAAACAAAGTGGAATGAATATTCAATATGCGACCGATCCATATTGGGGAGAAAAAGCCGCTCATAATGCTTTTATTAACGATCATAATTTTGGAAGTCAAGATTATCTTATAAATACAATTGGACTTAAAATTTCTGATAAACAAGTGGAAGTAAAAAAACAACCGAATGAACAATCGGAAACCATTTATGTTATGAAAAACAAATCAACAAGTGTTGCGAATATGCCAGTCATTGTTCTTGACAAAGTAACCCAAAATAATCAGTCTTGGTATAAAGTTTATACTGATGCTTCTTTAGATGGCAATCAAAACGTAATAAACGATGGTACTTATAGTTTTGAAAATAGTTATGGATACATTAAAGTAGAAGATTTATATGTTACCAACAATCAACCAACCATTTATGCAAATGACATTCAAATAAATGTAGGGGACCTTATTGATTTAAAGAAAAATGTTACCGCAAATGATGTTGAAAATGGAGATCTTACTAGCCGAATTACCGTTACTTCTGATGTAAATCCTATGGTAGAAGGAAATTATACAGCTACGTATACGGTAGAAGATGACAGTCGTTTTTCGGTAAGTAAAACGGTTTCTGTAAAAGTTGTTGGTCACTCTGTTCCAACAATTACTGCAAAGGATCAAGAAGTCATTCAATACCGAGATTTTGATCCTTATAAAGGGGTTACAGCGAATGATGCGAAAGATGGAAATTTAACCAAACAAATTCAAATTGAAAAAAATGAAGTAAATACAAAAGAACCTGGAGTATATACCGTAATTTATAGTGTTACAAATTCTTATCAAGAAAAAGTAACCAAAGAAATTAAAGTAACCGTTCTTTTAAATGAAAAACCAGTCATTTCCGCACAAGATAAAGTAATTGCTTTAAATCATAAATTTGAACCATTAGAAGGAGTTACTGCGGAAGATAAAGAAGATGGACCAGTAGAGGTTATTCTTATAGAAAATAAAGTGCAAACAGATCAGGAAGGAACTTATCCGGTTACTTATAAAGCAGTCGATCAAGATAAACAAGAGGCAAGAAAAACAATTCAAGTAACGGTTAAAAAACAAGTACAATCACAAAAAGAAGGAAGATTTTATCTATCTTATTTACAAGAAAAAAATGGTAAATTAGAAATTAAAGGATATCAAACGATTGATGGAATCGATAATACCTTAGGAGAAGATATCTCTTATGAATTGGTTTTAAAAAATGAACGAAATCAAAAAGAATATACCATTTCTCTTGATCGCTTAACAAAAAAAGAAGAGATGGATATGCCAATTTTATCTTCAGATGGAAAAGATTATACATATGCTTGGTTCAAAGATACTATTTCGTTTGATCAAATTCCACAAGGAGATTATAAAGCTTATTTAAGAGCTAATACGGATGCTTATTACTCAGAATCTATTGTTCAAAATATTTTGTTTAATGAACAAGTGGTTCAATATAATACAGATAAAAAATATGTAACGATTACCAATGATTATTTAAGTGATGATATCCCAATGATTTTTACGATTCGAGATGAAAAAATCGCAGACAAACAAACCGATGCTTCCAATACTCCATATACTTATCTTAATAAAGTTGCTTTAGAAGATGGAAAATTAGAACTTAACTTTGCCTCTTATGCTGTTGGTGTGGATATGCAAAAAGATACCAAAGTTCAAAGAAAAGTAATTTTAGAAAATATGGATACTTTAGAAAAAATTGTTTATACCCCAGAAGTTACTACCAATGGTCCTTTTGTTCCTCAATTGTTACAAAAAGATAAATTTGGATTAACAAAAGAAAAAGCTTGGTCTACCGTATCGTTGGATCTTACAAATATGGATGAAGGAGATTATCGCATTTATGTTGTAAATGAATCAAACATTTCCGATTATGGAGAAATGAATGATCTTTTATTTACGGATTTGTCGAAAGGAAATGGAGTCGTTAATCAAAAACAAGTTTCTTTATCTGTTAATGAAGAAATTCGAAATCGAGTAGAACTTCATATCAAAAAGAATGCATAAAAAAGTATAAAGAAAGCCTTTATGCTTTTTTTGTAATTTAAACGCTTTATAAGAAAGAAAATAAACAAGAATGACTCTTTATATTAAAAGATTAAAAAATTGCTCTATCATAGTTTAAAACACAAAAAAACTAATAGATTGTTCTATTAGTTCTTTTTAATATTTAAGATAACTTCTATACAAGAATTAATGGTTGTTCCATTTAATTCTCCAGAATTTAATACTTGACCTCTTCTTCCATTGTCACTATCAACATAATTACATTTTAAATTATATCCTGGATAATTATTTTTTATATTTGTACAGGTAGTTTCTGGTTCATTAATTTGAATCCATGTAGGCTGAATATAGAATTTTGTTTCTTTACAACTAGGAGTAGGGGGATTCGTTGGTGTTGGGGATGGTGATGGAGAAGGGGTTGGACTTGGACTTGGAGTTGTTCCTGAATTGTTTCCACCTTGATTTGATCCACTATTATTATTCCCATTAGAAGAACTTACTTTACCACTACTTAAAACAATATTTACATAAGTATCTGCAATTACTTCAGATCCTGCTTTTTTATTTTGACTAATGGCAATGTCTTTTTCATAAGAACTTTTTCCTCCATAACTAAACGTACAATTTAATCCTAATTCTGAGCAAGTACTAGAAATTGAACTTTTACTTTTTCCAATAAAGTTTGGAATAACTACCGTAGATCCAGAAGAAATATAAACAATAATCGTATCCCCGTTATTTACTGGAGTTCCTTCTTCAATAGAAAATCGAATAATTTCTCCTTTTTTCACTTGACTACTTTGTTCAAATTCTTCTTGATATGGAATATCATTTTCTTTTGCCCAAGTCCGAAAGGCATTAATATCATCAAATTTCTTCATGAGTAAAGCACCTTTTGATATGGTAACCTCAACTAAAGTTCCTTCTTCAATTTCCTGTTTTTCAGAATAATTTGCTGAAATAACCGAACCTTTTGGAATGGTTGCATGATAATTTTCAATAAAAGAAACTTTTAATTTATTAGCAATTATCCAATTGGTAATTTCTATACTGGTCATTTTTGTAAGATCAGGAACAATAATTTTTGCTCCCTTAGAAACAACAAGCGTTACTTTATCTACTTTTGGATCGATTACTTTATTTTTTGGTGTTTGACGAATAATATTTCCTTTTGCTACCGTATCTGAAAATTCATAAGTAACTTCATAAGAAAAACCATGTCGTTTTAACCATAAACTAGCATAAAACAATGTTTTATTTTCAAAATCTTCAATTTCCATTGGAACTAAATCACTACCATCTCCTAAAGAAACGGTAAGCTCTAAAGCATCATTTCTTCTCATTTGACCATTTTTATTTTGGGTTAAAATAATATCTTTTTTTATCTCTTCATTGATAACGTAATCAACCGTAACATTATTTAATAAGTTTTCTTCAATCACATCTACGGCATCATCAATTTCCCATCCTACCATATCGGGAATAGAAATTTCTTTATTGTAATCCGGACCATTGGATACTGTGAAAGTCATTTTTTCAACATCTCTTACTAAAGTATCTGGTTTTACATCTTGAGCAATGACGTGATAAGGTTTGATATAATCACTATTATCATAAACTTGACTTACTTCAATACCATAAGACTCTGCCCATTTTAAAGCCGTTTGAATTTCTTTATTCGTAAAGTTTTCTACAATAAGATTGGTTGGTAATTTTAAAATATTCATTCCCACGAGAATGTTAAAAAGAAATACACTACTTAACATAACCGATCCAAATACGGTAAAAAGCTTTTTATTCCTTTTTCGTTTGGATGCATAAATACAAATAATACAAATACCAAGTAGGAATAAAAGAAAACTATTAATCACCATTCTTGTTTGTTCGATGCTATCATCGAATTTAAAAATGGTATATCCGATATAAGTGATGCTAAGTAAAAGCATAATGGTAAAAAGAAAGGATAAGAAAATATGAAATGGTTTTTCATTTTTCTTTTCTTTTTTTTCTTTCATCATCGTAACAAATTCATCTTGTTTTTTTTCTTTCATTAAGTCTTCCAAATTTAAAGGCTCTTTTTTCTTCTTTTTCCATTGTTTGGTTTTCAATAAGTCTTCATCAATTGTATTTTCTTTTAATTTTGGAATTTCTTCTTTTGGTTCTTCTAAAAGTTCATCAATATCATAATCTTTTTTTTCTTTTTTCTTTATTTTTTCGACAACATCAAAATTGTTATCTAAATCAGAAAACTTGTTTTTCTTTCGCATACGATTCACCTATGATAAATTATACTATAAATATAAAAAGAAAGATAGAACGACAAAAAAGAAACGACTATAGTTTACATTTTAGTTTACAATTTTTTAGGAATTATAAAAAAGATATGCTATACTATTAGAGAAAGAAGGTTTTTTATGAAAAAAGAAAAAACAAAAGAACTGATTGAAAAAGGGGAAGGAACGTTAAAAGAATTTAAACAATTTATTTCTAAAGGAAATATTGTAGATATGGCGATTGGTGTGATTATCGGATCTGCTTTTGGTAAAATTGTAACGTCTTTAGTTAATGATATTTTAATGCCTATTTTCGGTGTTATTATTGGAGGATTGAATTTTTCAAATCTGAAAATCCAAGTTAAGGATGCAACGATTCAATATGGTATGTTTTTACAAAATGTTCTTGATTTTCTAATTGTATCTTTTTGTATTTTCTTATTTATTAAAATTGTTGGTAAATTTTCTAAAAAAGAAACCAAAACGGAAGAAAAAAAAGAAGATCAACAAATTATCTTATTGCAAGAAATTCGTGATCTTTTAAAAGAAAATAAGAAAATTAAAAGTAAAAAATCGAACTAATATACATAGCAAGAACAGCGAGTAAAATTAAAAAGACGGAAATTCTTTTTAGCCATAATTTTGCCTTTTTCTTTGATCCTTTTTTTTTCGGTTTTTTTTCCATGTTATACATCTTAATTCTCATTATAATATATTTTTTTTGGAAATTGAATATTTTTAAGAAAAAAACATAGGATGAGATAGGTGATCGGAATGAAAGAAAAATTGGACAAGCTAAAGCAATATTTTGTTATGAGTAGAAAAATTAATCGTTTTTTGATGATTTTATTTGTGATTGCTCTTATCTGTGGATCTTTTTATTTGTTGTTTTTAAGTGATGCGGATAAAACGTTAATGAAAGACTATATGGCGCAATATTTTCAAAATTTAAATAAAGTAAATTCGGTTGAAACGTTTTTTACTATGGCCATTAGCAATATCGTATCTTTAACAACCATATGGTTATTAGGAATCTCGGTTATCGGGGTACCAATTTTACTTTTTTTCTTTTTTAGTAAAAGTTTTATTTTAGGGTTAACGATTTCTTCTTTTCTTTTATCAAAAGGATTTCAAGGTATTTTTTATGCATTTGTTTAT
>CALVWH010000136.1 GCA_944364705.1 uncultured Bacilli bacterium
TTATTCTACTTATATTTAATTTTTTTAATAAATCTACTTCTTGAATATTTCGTTACTTTGCGAGTATACAATTATAGTAAATAAAAAGCTAGCAAACGAATGCTAACTTTTTTGTTTTCGAAATTGTTTCCAAATTATTTTCTCTTATTTTATAAGGCTTCTCGGAGATTTTGGTAACATCTTTCCTAATTTTGGAAACAAAATGGAAACAAATCGACTATTTTTGTAATTTTTTAATTTTTGAAGCCCTTGCAAATCCTTATTTTACGCATTTTTTCCACAGCATTGTTTGTACTTCTTACCAGAACCACATGGACATGGGTCATTTCTCCCAATTTTTTGAGATTTCTTTGGAGTTTGTTTTTTTACTTTATTTTGATCTTCATTCGTTACTCCTTTTACTTCTTGTTTTCTCTCAACATTTTGTCTAATCTGAGCACGAATCAAGAAAAGAGAAACTTCTTTATCAATATTTGATAACAATTCTTCAAACATTTGTTGTCCTTCAGTTGTATAAGAACGTAATGGATCTTCTTGTGCATATCCTCTTAAATAAATACCTTCTCTTAATAATGCCATAGCATTAATATGATCTGTCCAACGATTATCAATAACTCTTAAAGTAATCGCTTTTTCAAATTCGTCAATAACTTCTTTTGGAAAAGGTTTAATCTTTTCTTCATATTCTTCTTCAATCTTTTTATATAAATAATCAACAAGATCATCCGCTTGCATATCTTTTACTTCATCATAAGAAATTGGCTTTTTAATTAAATTGGTATTCATATATTCCAAAATTTCTTTATGATCATTTTCTGTTAAATATCCTTCCGGTAATACATGACTATCTACAAGATCTCCAACAAAATTATAAAAGGTATCCAAAATCGTATCATGTATAGATTCACATTCTAAGATTTCATTTCTTCGAGCATAAATTTTTTCTCTTTGCTTATTAATAACATCATCATATTCCAAAAGTTGTTTACGAACATCAAAGTTGTTTCCTTCTACTCTTTTTTGAGCAGATTCAATCGAAGAAGATAACATTTTATGACGAATTGATACATCATCATCAAATCCTAATTTTTGGAGCATTCCTTTTGCTCGATCCGTTCCAAAACGAACCATCAAATCATCTTCAAAAGAAACACAAAATTGAGTAAATCCAGGATCTCCTTGACGACCAGAACGCCCTCGAAGCTGGTTATCAATTCTTCTAGACTCATGACGTTCCGTTCCGATAACGCAAAGACCACCTAATTCTTTTACGCCTTCTCCTAATTTAATATCGGTTCCACGACCTGCCATGTTTGTAGCAATCGTAACTGCACCTTTTTGTCCAGCTTTTGCGATGATTTCCGCTTCTCTAGCATTATTTTTGGCATTCAATACTTCGTGTGGAATATGTGCTTTTTTAAGCATAGAACTAATAAGTTCACTTGTTTCTACCGCAATTGTACCAACTAAAACTGGTTGTCCTTTTTCATGTCTTTCTTTAATTTCATTGACAATTGCTTTATATTTTCCTTTTTTCGTTGCGAAAATTAAATCTCCATAATCTTTACGAATAATTGGTTTATTGGTTGGAATTTCAATAACATACATGTTATAAATGTCCCTAAACTCTTCTTCTTCTGTTTTTGCAGTTCCTGTCATACCTGCTATTTTTTTATACATACGGAATAAATTTTGGAACGTAATGGTTGCCAAAGTTTTGGTTTCCTCATTAATATTTACGCCTTCTTTTGCTTCCAAAGCTTGATGAAGTCCATCAGAAAAGCTTCTTCCTGGCATAAGTCTTCCAGTAAATTGATCGACAATTACAACTTTTCCGTCTTTTACAACATAATCAAAATCTTTTTTCATGCTATAATTTGCTTTTAAAGCTTGATTGATAAAATGAACTAAATTGGTATTATCAATATCATATAAATTATTTACGCGAAATTCCTTTTCTGCAGCTTTAATTCCTTTTTCATCTAAGGTAACTACTTTTGTTTTCTCATCATAAATATATCCTTCATTTTCTTTTAATTTTTTTACAAACTTATCCGCATTGATATAAAGATTTTGAGAATTCATTTTTCCACCAGAAATAATTAATGGGGTTCTTGCTTCATCAATAAGAACAGAATCAACTTCATCGATGATAACAAAATTCAAAGGTCTTTGTACTCGGTCTTCTTTTCTTACAACCATATTATCTCTTAAGTAATCAAAACCAATTTCATTATTGGTAGAATACATAATATCGCAAGCATAAGCTTCTTGTTTCTCTTTTTTGGAATATTCTCGGTAGTTTACTCCTACGGTTAACCCAAGAAAACGATAGATTTCTCCCATCCACTGTGCATCACGTCCAGCAAGGTATTCGTTAACGGTAATAATATGTACCCCTTCTCCTGCTAGAGCATTTAAATATGCGGGCATAGTAGCTGTTAGTGTTTTTCCTTCTCCAGTTTTCATTTCGGCAATGTTTCCATAATGAATGGCAAGCCCACCTAAAATTTGAACATAATAAGGTTTTTCTCCAATAACACGATAGGCAGCTTCTCTTGCGACTGCAAAAGCTTCTACTTTAATGTCTTCTAAGGTTTCTCCTTTTTCTAAACGATCTTTAAATTCTTTGGTTTTTGCTTTTAATTGTTTATCGGTTAATTTAGCAGTATCCTCTTCTAAAGCCATTACTTCATCGGCGATTTTTTTAAATCTTTCTAATTCTTTATATTCATGATTAAATATTTTCTTTAAAAACTTCATGTTTTTTTCACCTTCCTATAACATTTTATCAAAAAAATATAAAAAATACTATGTTTTCCTGTGAAAAACGTTTATTTTTAAAAGAAAAAAAGAAAGCATTGAACTTTCTTTATAGAATTGTTTCATCGCTAATTTCAATGACTCCGTAATTTTCATCTTTTCTACGATATAATACATTGATATCGCTTGTATTGGCATTTCTAAAAATAAAGAAATCGTGATCGATAAGTTCCATTTGTAAAATGGCTTCTTCTTCTGTCATTGGTTTTACTGGAATCATTTTTCTTCGAACAATTTTATGATTATCATCATCAATATCTGTTTCAAATTCTAAATTGATATCAACAACCATATTTTTATTTGATTTTTTACGCATTTTTGTTTTATTTTTACGAATTTGTCTTTCTAATTTATCGGTTGCTTTATCAATCGATTGATACAAATCCTTTTCTTTTACTTCCGCTCTTAATATCATATTTTTCGCAGGGATCGTTACTTCTGCAATTTGGTAAATTCCATCAACTCGAAGTACTACGTTTGCTGTGATATCTTCTGCATCAAAATATCTCGCTAGCCGCCCTATTTTTTCTTCTGTGTACGTTTTGATAGCATCGGTTACTTTGACTTTGCTACCACGAATGTTAATTTTCATAACATCACCCTTTCTATATTATCATTATATCATAGTTTTCCTTCTTCAAATATGTTTTTTTATGGGATTGCATAAAAAAACTGCATTAGTAAAATTTATTTACTAATACAGATTTTATTTTAAGGTAACTGGATCTGCAACTTTAATCGATACCACGTTTTTCGCTTGAAGTCCCTTGTCGGTACGGATTAAGTCGAATTCAACTTCTTCGCCTTCAACTAATGATTTATAACCATCAGCTAAAATTGCAGAATAATGAACAAAGATATCTTCTTGACCTTCGCAGTTAATAAATCCAAATCCTTTTTCATTATTGAACCATTTTACAGTTCCGCGAACCATATCAGCACACTCCCTTCTATTCTTATTTTATCGCTATTTTCATAAAATTGTAATTGTTATCTCGTCGACAAATAGCGATAACTTATTTTTACCATAGTTTTCTCTCATTTCTAAAGTATTTGTTTTAATTTTCTATTTTTTTGTCTTAAATCTATAAAATAATTAAAAATTTTTATTTCTTTTGAAATTCAAACAAAGAAACATACTTTTGAAGTATCAAAGTCCCAAAAACAATATTTTTTCTCGTATGATGGTAGGCAAGGAAGCAGTGAAATTATGAGAAGTAAGATTATAAACGCATGTTTGAAATTTATAAAAGAAAATAAAGATGTCAATGGTACCAAATTAGATGAGATTCGATATGGGCTGGAATCTATATATATTTTAGTTGAAAAAACAATAATTATTTTCTTTATTGCTTTTATATTTCATATTGCAAAAGAACTTTTGTTATTATTGCTGTTTTATAATTTTATCCGCATGACATCCTTTGGCCTTCATGCGACAAAAAGTTCAATTTGTTTGTTTTCTTCCGTACTTATTTTCTTAGGTTGTGCTTTTTTCTCAAGAGTTTTATTGATTCCGATATATGGAAAGGTTGCGATAGGAAGTTTATGTATTCTTTTTATGTATAAAAACGCACCAGCGGATACATATAAAAGACCAATTGTTAGCCGAAAACGGCGAGAAATTTATAAATTATTGTCAACGATTATTGCTATTACTTATTCGATATGCGCGGTCATAATAGCTAATAATTTTATTAGTAATTTACTTTTATTTTCATTAATTATACAGAACTTCTTGATTGCGCCTACGGTATATAAGTTTTTTAAACTACCTTATGATAATTATAAAACTTATATATCCTCACAAAAAAATTTAAACTATAGCAATTAGTTTAAATTTTTTTATTATATTATAGAAAGGAGTGCTTATATGAAATCATTATTTGCTTCAATTTTATCATTCTTAGGAATGGGAGCTGCTAGTACAGGAAGCCAAGCATGTTGGATGGGATGGTTAGATGAACCTGAATGTCCAAAAAGCTTAATTAAATAAAAAAATATAACCCAACTTGGTTATATTTTTTTTATTTCAATTTTAATAATTTGTGAAAATAAATTACCATCAATCCATTGTACATGATGTAAATTATGATTTTTATTAATAATGTCTTTAACAATATATAAACCATATCCATGTTCACCATTTTTGGTTGAATATCCTGGTTCATCCATTTTGTCAATTTCCAATACTCCCTCATAATTATTTGTTAACTTAATCACCAAATATTTTTCTTCTTTATATAAATATATTCCAATATATTTTTTTCTTAATTTTTCAACTGCTTGAATAGCATTATCTAAAAAAATTCCAACAATTGTACAAATATTTTTTTTATCAACAGAACTCATTTTCTTTAAGTTTATCTTTTGTAAGCTTTTACTAGCTTCTACTTGAAATACAATATTATTCTGTTTAATAACTTTTAACTTTTGATAAATCAACCCTTGCAATCCCCCTAGTGGTATATACTGAACCATATTGATTAAACTATCATCGGAATCTAATAGATCATTTAATGTAGTATCTATGTATTCTATAATATCTTTTTCTTTGTTATTCATCATAGACCTAATAACAATCAAATTATTTCGATTTTCATGATTTTTAATTCTTAACTGATTTATCATATCCTCATAGTTATCAATATTACTTATCATATTATCATATTTAACTTGTATTTTATATTTATCACTATTTTCTTTAAATAAACATAATGTTAAAAAAGTATACATACAGATTAGAATGATGTTTAAAACCACAGCATATATAGGATTAACTTCAAAATATATATAATAAATTATCATTGCAATTATTGTAAGTGAACCAAATAAAATAGCAATAAATTTCAGATCATCTTTTAACTTTGTATTATTAACTATAGAAACTAATTTTTTCTTTATAAAACTTATTTTTGTTGTACTTAACATAATAAATGAAATTATAATATTTGATGTTACTTTTACAAAAAAATTATCTTTTATATAATCAACATTTCCATTAAATATCAACACAAGAAAAAGAAAATATAACATTTCGGATAAAAACATAATGATATATGTTAAAAAAGAACTTATAGAAATTTTAATTATTTCTTGCTTTAATAACCAATAATTACTTACAATTAAGATCAAATAAATAATTATAATTCTAACATAATTATTTATAATTGAATATAGAAAAACCAACATAAATGCATATAATAACACCATCAATAAGAGTCGTTTATTATACTTAAATTTTATATTTAAAAAAGAAAAAATGAGATAATATGATACATTAGAAAGAAACAATGCTCCTATTAAGTCAAAAACTAAATTCATATATATCCTCTTTCTAAATAGTATATTAATAAACAAAATTATATATCAAACTTTTTTTATTTTTCATTAATATATAAATTAATATTTAATTCTTGAGAAAAAACATCACCATTAATATATCTAAAATTATTATATAACATTTTATTTTCTTTTAATATATTTTTTACAATACTCAATCCATATCCATGTTCATTAGACTTGGTACTATATCCTTCTTCATCCATTCTACTGAAATCTAATATTCCGTTATATGTGTTTGATATTTTAATTATTAACTTATTATTTTCTGCATAAAATTCGATTCCAATATATTTCTTCTTTAAATCTTTTACTGCTTGAATAGCATTATCTAAAAAAATTCCGATTATCGTACAAATTTGTACTTGGCATTGAAAATCAATTTTGTCCAAATTAATTCTATTTAAATTTTTAGAAACATTTAAATAATATCTAACTTTATTCTGTTTCATACTAATCATTTTTTGATATACCAAGTCTTTCACAAGTGGTAAAGGAATATTTCTTACAAGATTTATTAGTTCATTATCTTCTATTATTTTTTCATTCAATGTATTATCGATATAAGATAAAATTTCTTTATTCTTATTAGTAACCATTGATCTAATTACAATTAAATTATTATTATTTTCATGATTTAAAATTCTTAATTTATCTATAGCTTCCGTATAAGAACTAATATCTTTTACAACAATATCATATTGATATTTTATCTTATAATTATCACTATCTTGTTTAAACAAAACTATTGTAAAAGCAAAATAAATTAATATTATTAAAACGTTCATTCCTATAATATAAAATATTGACGCTTGAAAATACATATAATACATAGTAATAGATATAATCAATAATGACATTATAGATACAATAATCAAAAATTTTTTTTGATGTAAATCAATTGTATTAATTATCTTTTTCAATTTGATATAAAGTGGCTTAATATTTATAATTAGAAACATTAGTAAAGAAATAA
>CALVWH010000137.1 GCA_944364705.1 uncultured Bacilli bacterium
ATGGAATTTTCATGCAAAATATTTTAAAAACACAAACCTTTAATAGTAATTTAAATAAAACCATTCCAACAAGTTTTGGGTATCATGTACGAAATGGAATTCCAGAATATATTAAATTGTTAGGAGAGTATGAAGATGAATAATAAAATTTTAATTAAATTGTTTGTTCCAATGATTGAAAAAGAATATGATTTATTTATTCCAATTGATAAGTATTTAAATTATCTTGTTTTAGAAATTCAAAATGGAATTTATGATCTTAGTGATTTTATGTTTCAAAAAAAACAAAATCCCGTGTTAATTTTAAAAGAAACTGGACAAATTCTAGATTTAAATAAAAATGTAAAAGAATCTGGTCTTGCCAATGGAGATGAATTAATTTTGTTATAGGAGACTGTTAGAAAATTAAGTAATTAATGTTTTGACCGTCTCTTTTTCTATATATTTTATTTTTTTGTTATGTCGAATTAGATAAATTTACTATAAAAAAAAATCAATTTCTTGATTTTTCTTATGAAATTAAACCACTAGATTGATTTCCGATTTCTTCATCTGTTTTTTCGTAAACTTTTTGTACTTTCTCTAAGAACGAAGCAAATTCAATAATTTTTTGATAATATCCTGGAAATTTTGCAGATAAACTTTCATATTTACTATAAACTTGCGTTGCTGCTGTACTTTGCCATTTTGCTTTCATATTTTCAATTTGATTACTTACTAAATTAAGGGTTTGTTTTACATCATCGGCATAAGCACGTAATTGTTGACCGTTTTTTACTAAATCACTATAGGATACTGTAATATTATTATTCATTTTATCCCTCCTTTATAAATTTGATGCAGCAGTTCCGATTTTTTCTGAAGTCTTTTGATAAATTTCACCACTACCAACTAAAAATTTACCAACTTGTTCAATTGCAGTACCTAAAAGTGCAAAATCACTACGATAACTATTAATTTGTTCTACATAATTTTGAGTAGCAGGATCGTTCCAAGATTGATTTACTTTATCAATTAGTGCATACATTTCTGTAATTTGATTTGTATATTTTTGATATAATCCCGAAATGGTTTCTCCAGCATTTGTAAGTTCTGCAGGACTAACAGTTAAATTCATAAAGTCACCTCCTATATTATTAATTCCATCATAACATGATTTTAAAAGAAAGTAAATTTATTTTTAGGAGTTAGACATTTCTTGACAGCATTGATTGAACTTCTATGATTAGTCTAGCTTTTTTGTTTTATTACTGTTATAATGAAAATAATAGGAGATGGAATCATGAATCAAGAATATTTAAATGCTGTTCAAAGTTATTTAGCGCAAAAAGCAGCGATACAAACAGAATTACAAGAATACGTAACAATGCAACAAGAACTTTCAAAAATAAAAGGATTGATTGGAGAGTTAAAAACAAATCTGACCATTAATTTATCAAATTCTATCTTTTCGAATCCGGAATTTGGACTTGCTTTAGATGGTTTAGATTTATCGATACGTGTTCATCGGATTCGTAAAGGAGTAAATGCAGATTTGACAAAAGCGGATGAGTTAAATGCGAGCGTGGAAGAAGAACAAGTAAGATTACAAGGAATCATTAAAGAGTTACAAGCGGATATTGCATCCTTGGAAGCTACGTTAAATGCTGCATATAGAAGTGGAAATTATGATTATATTGATTATGTAGGGTAATATGGAGGAAGGATAAATGAAAACTTTAAAAGTAGATGTAGATAAAATACAAAATTTTATTCGTGCTTTAAATAATTTTAAAAGTGATTATCAAACTTCTATCAATAAAGAAAAAGAATTATCTACGGCAATTGCTAATTATAATGCTCATGGAAAAGGAAATATATCCATTAGTGGATTAGAGAACGCGATGGATTATCCAAATAAAGTCATTGATGATTTTGCCGACTTTTTAAAAAATACCGTTAGTGATGTGTCAGGAGTAGAAGATGAAATTTTAAAAATGGCAAATATGCTTACTGGAGCTTCTATGGTTGACGGAGATGGATATATTAGAGATAATCAAGCACTTTTAAATTTATTAGAAACCGAAGGTGGAGCAACCGATGAATATACAGCCAAAGAAGGCGGAAATATTAAACAATGGGTAGACTCTGCATTTTCGGATGGAAAATTTAAATTAACACAAGATGAAGCAACCGGAAGTTACCGAATTGATAAATATGATGAAGACGGAAATTTAATTGGATATACAGGTTTTTTAAACCAACAAGTAGCAGAAAATTTTATGAATCAAGCAAGTACTAATGGTAATATTACCAAAAGTATGGTAAGTGGAACTAGAGAGGCGAAAGATTTAGCAATTGAGATTAATAGAAAAGTAAATAATTTAGAAGATTTTACCATTGATGGAGATCATGTTTTCTATTTAGATCGAAAGAAAGAAAGTAAAATTTATAATGAAAATGGAATTACTTTTTCTTGGGATGATGAAGCAAAACAATACCTTGGTACCGATGGGACTGCTTTAACCTTAGAACAATTAAAAAATGGAACTTTTGATATTGAACAAGTACAAAATAGTGAGACCTCTTCCGCAGATATAAATACCACAAATACGATGACAGATAATTCACCTTCAAATAACGAAAGTTTAAAACAAAGTATTTTAGAACATCAAGATTTTACCATTGATGAAAATCATACCTTAAAATTAATGAATAAAAATAAAGAAACGTTTTCTAACGTAACTTTTACATGGAATGAAGAAGAACGATGTTATGTAGGAGATGACCTTACAAAAACACAACTTACGGTTTCGCAATTACTTTCTAGTATTGTTACGGTGAATAGTAAACTTACAGAAACGAAAGAAACAGAACTTAATTTACAAGAGTCAAAGGAAG
>CALVWH010000138.1 GCA_944364705.1 uncultured Bacilli bacterium
TATAATTATTTTTTTTTTTTTTTTTTTTTACATCCCATTCTCTATTACTATTTTCTAATGTCTTTAATCTTTCAAATTCTTTTATTAAGTATAACTTAAAAACAGTACTAATAGAAGATGCAAATTCAAAAGCAATATCTTTATGAGCGTAAGTTCCACAATATTTGCCACGTTTCGAATATATACCAATCGCATTTGTTTTATTACACCACTCAGTAACACTCAATGTAAAAGTATGAAGTCCTGCTTCTTTTCTAAACCCGTCGAATTCGACGGAATTAAAGTTTGGATTATATATTGCTTCCCAAGTTCCTAAAAATTCTAAAGTAATTCTATTTCTTAGCCAATTTCTAATAATATCATCTGATGTAGATTTTCCATCTTTAAATTTTGTAAAATCAGAAATACAAATATAATCATTATTATTTATATTTATTTTAATATTTTGAACTTCAATTATTTTATTTAACATATATTCACCTCTTTTCTATTTTTAATATAAATCTTGTAGGAACATTCCAAAGTCATAGTCAACATTCTAATTCTCATCATCAATATCATTAAAATCACTATATTTTTATCAAAACTTAACGTTTTTACTATTTTTTAACAAAACTTGGACCTTGCGAATTATTTATAAGATGTCCTTAGAGGAAAGTAAATAAATCGATATCAAGCAGTTGATATTTGTTTTATTTTCATTCATTTTTATCACTTTCTGTTTTAAATCTCTTTTATTATAATTCACAAGCAAAAAAGTAGATGGACTCTACTATAGAAATTGTAATTTGCAAAATACATCATAATTCAATATCCGTATCAACAAATACTTTTAATTCATAAAATTTATCTTCTGCATAAAAGTTTATTTTAAATTTTTTTTCGGCTGTTCTTATAATATTGCAATCATATTCCTCATCAATAATGGAAAGCCATCCATTTTCATCTTCATACGTAATATCACTAACATATTGCCTTATATTTATTTTTTTATCTAATTTCATATTTTCAAACATTTCTTTTGAAAAGGTTAGTTCTAAACCTATAAAAACATTATCATTTATATTAAATCTGATAATTGGTGCTTTACCTATTCTTTTTTTACCGTATGAAACTACTTCAAAATTTCCCCATGTAATTTTAGTAACATAATTATTATACTCGTTCCTATTTATTTTTATCATATTTCCTCCTCATTTAAAAATATAGTGTTTTTATTCAAATAATTTTTAGCAATTACTACATCAATACTAGTCCATAAAACTATTTTCCCAATTTGTAAGTCCTATATGTTCTTTATTCGATTGACTCTAGCATAGAAATTATAATTTGTTGTCACTTTTATATTTCCTTAATTATCTTATCCAACCCAGAAAAATCAACAAAATTAACTTTTTTATTATAAGTTTCTATCATTGCCCTATCTTCCGCTGATTGCTTTTCTTCTGGTAAATTCTTAACTGCATGATAAAGCAATTTCATCATATTTTTATTGATAAAACTTAATTTTGAATAATCAATTCCACCTCTTAAATGGAATATTTTTGCTTTTTCAAAAATTTCCTTTGGTATTTGACTTTTTATATTATTCCTTATATTATTTTTATTTACCTCATCTGTCGGATCTGAAAGACCAACAGTTACAATAATAATCTTTTTGCTTGAAATATTATTTAATTTTTTTATTGTTTTTGACATTCCTAATACTCCGCCAGCATACAGTCCACCAAAATAAATAATATGATTATAATCATTTATTTTTTTTACATTTTCAAAAGAAATTGCTTCTATATTCGTTCTTCTTGAAAGTTCTTCTGCATATTGTTTTGTTGTCCCATAATGAGAACCATATATTATAATATTTCTCATATTTTAACTCCTACCTTTTATTATAAAAATCATTTGCTTTTCTCATTTTTTGAAATATATAGTGCTAATAATATGATTCCTGTCAAATTAATTCCTATGGATAAGCCTAGTAATAATCCCGCACTAAATTCACCAAATGGTGTTGTTTCATTACTACAAAAAAAAGTATATGCTAAATACAATATATTTCCTAATATTATCATCAATATTCCAGTTTTCCCTTTATTCATATAGGTTCCTCACTTTCAAAGTAATATTTATTATATTTTCCATAGTCATCGAACTATGACTTCTTGCTCTATTTAAAATGTCCAAACAATAAGTTTTAAAACTTCAATTCTTCTTTTCCTAAATATTTACGATTACTATATCCGTTTTTTAAATTTTTCATTAGGAGAATTCTTTCTAGTTGTATCAAAAAGTTCTCTATTGATTTTTTTGCTTAATATATTGTTTTACGAGTGGAATTCTTTTTTTATCTTTTTCTCTCTCACTCATTTCTAAGTATTCTAAATATTCTTTGATATTTTGCAAATAATAATTTCCTACTTTTTCTGGTTGATAGCTTAGATTTTCTTTCCATCACATACACACTCTATGTTTTCTGTTACTTTATACCAACCATTTTCTTTTGGTTTTAATGGATAATTCTTTTTTAATTCTTCTAATCCTAAATCGGTTACTGCGATATCTAAATCTCCTGCATCAGAATAAATATTTCTTAACACTAAAGCACTAGAAGATAGAATCCAAAATTCTTCTACATTTAGTTTTGAAAGAGATAATAATTCTAATAGTTCAGTCTTATTCATCCGTTTTTTCATTCCTTTCGCTCTCTCATTTCTCTAAAAGGCATAAATTTAAATTCTTTTTACCTTACCATTTCATTTTTTGCTTTCTTCTATTTCTTTAAAGTTATATTTATTCTCTACTCTCAATTTTTTTATCTTCTAATACTTTCTCATCAATATATTTATAATTTAATGAATTCTCATTTGTAATTACGGATTTTCCTAATTCCTTTTCTAAATCATCCCTTGTATTTTTTGCTATAACACCTCCACGTCTAGCAATTTCCTTATTTTGTTTTAAACCATGGGTTTGTGCTTTTTTGCAAGTTCTCTTGTAGCAATTTCTCCTAAATCAGTAAGTACTACTTCAATATCAGTCATATTATCTCTTAACGATTCCTTTCGAAGACCTTTAAATTCCTTATATTCATTTGCTTTCATTCCAGACCAAGATTTATAAATTTCATTCGTTAGTATTCCGTATTCATAGCCTTTTGTGATTCCGGATTCTTTCCATACATCCGTTAATTTAAATCTATCTACAATTCCCATTAATCTTGCCTTTATCCATTGATCATCATATCCACGTTTTCGATAATATTCTATTGCTCTGTTAACTGCGATTTCTGTATCAAATACTTCATCTATTCTTTCACTACCTAAAGACGCTAACCATAATTTAAAAGGCTCTGCTTTTGGGCTAGGAACTGATTCTATAAGTCTTAGGATTCCTTTCGTATCAAGTACATCTTGATTATAAAATTTACCATCTTTGGATTTTAATTTCAGTTGTCCGATTTTTTCGGACAACTCACTTCCCTCATTTTCTAATTTTTTCTTTAAATCGTTCCAATATTTACGTGGTCTATCTGATTTAGTTAAAGCAACAATAACATCAACTACACTAAAATAATATTCTTCTTTTTCACTATCCCAAATACTTCTAATCTCATTTCCTTCAAACAAATTTGAAATAGTTTCTAATTTTTTATTCAAAATATAACACCTTCTTTCTTAATTTAATTACAGGTTATAAATCATAATCACCTTTCTATTCCATATATTATTTAGAATATTTTTTTAAAGAATCTTTAACATTTATCCAATAATAGTTTGTCATCAATTGATCATTTTTGTCCAATTCTGTTTTTTCTAAAATGCCACCTAGAGCGATAATTGTTTTATTAGAACCTATATTATCTACCGTACATTCTAATAAAACCTTTTCTTCTCCTAGTTTTTGTTCTTCTAACAAAGCTAAATATAAAGCCATTTTAGCATACCCTTTTCTTCGTTCCGTAGGTCTTATTCCATAACCAATATGTGATACTCCACTTTTTATCTGTTCCTTTGAAATATGATGTCTAATATTTACCATACCAACAATTCGGTTATCCTGCTTTCTTACTACAAAAAACGTTTCGGAAAGACATCGCTTTCTTTGCTTTACATATTCAATATCTTTTTTCTTTTCCAATTCGGCTAACCATTCTTCATAAGTCATTTCTTTTAAACATCTATCCATATTGCCAGTACCATTCAAATCAGAATTCCTTTTTATATTTTCTTCTAAATAATTGAAAGCATCGTCTTTTCTATCTATCGTTGGTCTTTCTAAAACTAATTTTTCCATATGTTCACTTCCAATGTTTTTTCAATCGTATATAACGTTTCATTTTCATAATTTTTTTATTTCTTTTATACTTTCCACTGTTTATTCTTGATTCAAAAGTAATTTCTTATTTGTTGTAATAATAATTTTTATCTTTTAAATACTTTAAGTTATCTTTAATCCAACCATTATTTGCAACCACTTTATTTACTTTCATTTCTATTTTCATAGATGCAGTTTCAAGAACCATTTCATTTTCGAGGAAACCATTTTTCATTTTAAAACCGTTGATTTCATTCCACGGAATCAATAACTGATCCGCAATATTCCAATCCCCTTGAATCGGAAACAAATCAATTCCTTTCTCATGAAAACCAAACAAATAAGAAGTTGCTTGCTCGAAAGATATTATATTTATAATCCCAGTTGGTAAAACCCATTTTACTTTTGATTTTGTATGACCACATAAGATATTGTTATGATAAGGATACTTATATTTTTCTAATTCCCTTTTAACTTTTTCTAAACTTAACATATTTTCCTCCATAAAATACTACGTTTTATTATAGAAATGATTTTTCTCTATTAAATAAGCATTGTTTTCTTTTACCATTCGTTCCTTGCTTTTTCCTTTGGAATTTTCATTTCTATTTTTCCATTCTCTCATTGTAATTGTATTTCATCTTCCATAAAAAATCCTTTTTTAAAATGAAAATTTTTTAAATCATTCCAAGAAATAAAGGATTTGCCTATAATACGATATTTATGATTCAAATCTAATGGAAAGAAACGAATTTCATCTTCATCAAAATATATAAAAAATGGCTTTTCTTGTTCAAATGAATACAAGGTTACTCCTGGTAAAGGTAAAAAACATTTCATTTTAGGATGTCCAAAAGTAATCGCTTTTTCGTTTTTTAAATGAAACGTTTCCATTCATCCTTTTCATTGTTCTTCTAACATCATAATCTCCTTATAAATTTATTAATTTTTTTTCAAAATCTTTTACATAATATTTTATATTCTTTGTACCTTTTTTCATGATTGTATGTCCTTCTTCTTCTAATAATCTTTTTTGTAATTCAATTGCTTCTGGATATTTCATATTTAACTGCCCATCTGATTTTAAAGTTCTCCAATAAGGAGTAATTTCTTCTTTTCTTTGATAACTAGCCCAGGCAACAAGATTAATAAAAATTCCTGCCGTAAGTGGACAACAAAGATCGGTCTGATATTTTTTGGCTAAAGCCTTTCTTAAAGTATCTGTCGTAATTAATTTTCCTTTTGGAACTTTTTTCATAAGTTCATCATAATCGATGGGAGGAGCAATCACCATCGTTTTTCCTCCCCATTTTTTCGCAGCAGCTTCGTTCATTTCTACAATTTTTGGCATATCCTTTCGATCCTTCATTTGTTTATTAAAATCTTTTGTATTTTCTTTTGACATATTGATATCTCCTATTCTTATAAAGCGGTTCCCTTTTTCGGAATTGTAAATTTTGTCATATCATTTTTTTCTAGTTCTAATAATTTTACCTTCTTTTGAATTCCTCCACCATACCCTGTTAAACTTCCATTTGAACCAACAACACGATGACAAGGAATAAGGATGCAAATGGGATTAGATCCAACCGCTCCTCCTACTGCTTGTGCAGA
>CALVWH010000139.1 GCA_944364705.1 uncultured Bacilli bacterium
TCATAGATCTTTAAACAAGCAAAGAAAAAATCCTAATATTATTTATTAGGATCGACTAAAATTTTTACAGCTGCATCCGTTCCACTGGTTAATCGCTCATACGCTTTTTGTACATCTTCTAAACTAACAATATCATCAACAAAAGGTGATACCACAATTTGTTTATCCGCAATTAAACGAATACAAGTTTCAAATTCCTGTTTCGTATATGCAATCGCACCCTTTAACGTTAATTCACTCATAACGGAAACAACCACTGGAATATTAATTGGTGTTAAAGAAACCCCAACCAATACAACCGTTCCACCAGGTCTTGATGCAAGAATCGCACTTGTTACTGCTTTATCATTTCCACAACACTCAATAACAACATCAAAACCACCTTGTGTATCTTTCATAATTTCTTGAATAAGATCTTCTTTTTTCGCATCGTATCGTTTATCCGCTACTCCATGAGAAAGTGCTTTTTGTCCTCTTGCATCATTGGTTTCACTAACAGCAACGAAACTTGCACCCTCTTTTTTCGCAAACATTGCGGAAAGTAAACCAATAATTCCACCACCAACAACAAGGACGTTTTGCCCAACTTTAATATCGGCCAAATGAATCGCATGCAAAGCAACCGCCGTTGGCTCTACCATAGCCATTTCTTCATCCGTAACATTGTCTGGAACTTTCATTACCATATCACTACGAACACTCATCTTTGAAGCCAAAGCTCCTGGATTTGTTAAAGAAAGACCAGCTGCATAAGTCCAAGTTTCTCTACAATATTGAACATTTCCTGTTTCACAAGCAGGACAATGCATACATGGAGAAATTGGCAAAGCCGTTACACGATCTCCAATTTTTAAATCATCACGATTCCCAGGATCTAAAACCGTTCCACAAAATTCATGTCCCAAAACTAAACCTTCTGGCTCTCCAATATCCCAATAATGAATATCTGAACCACAAATTCCAGCTTTTTTTACATGAATAACAACACTTCCATCTTTTGAAACTGGTTCTTCCAAATCCTTCACCGTAAAACTTCTTTTTCCTGTTAAAACAACACTTTTCATATTCTTCCTCCTATGATCTTATTTTATCACAAACCAAGAAATATTAAACCAAAAAAAAGAAATTTCTGCTTACTTGACATTCTTAAGAAATTTCTTTATATGGTAAATGAACATAAAATTTTGTAAATTCCGAATCACTCGTTGCATAAATTTTTCCACCGTGCAACTCAACAATTTCTTTAGCAATCGCAAGTCCTAATCCACTTCCTCCGGTTTTAGACGTTCTTGAATAATCCATTCGATAAAACTTTTCAAAAATCTTTTGTAATTTTTCTTTTGGGATTTCTTTTCCTTTATTTGCAATCACACATTGAATCTCTTCTTTTGTCTTTTTCACTTCGATTTGAATGGTATCTTCCAAACTATAAAAAATCGCATTCTTAATTAAATTGGAAAAAACACGTGCTAATTTATTTGGATCTCCATATACACAAGGATTTTCACAACAAATCAAATCAATTTTTTTATTTTCTTCTTTTAACACTGGATAAAAATCATCAATCATTTGTTCCAACATCAATTTTATATTTAATTTTTCTTTTTCTAAAACAATCGTTTCCGAATTAAACCTTGTAATGTCAAATAATTCATTTATCAAATCTTCCAAACGATACGATTTTTCTAAAGCAATTTTTATATATTTTTCTCTTTGAATCGTAGGCATATCTTTCACTTCATCTAATAAAGACAAATACCCAATCATAGACGTCAATGGTGTTTTTAAATCATGGGCTAAATAAACAACCAAATCATTTTTTCTTTGTTCATTTTCTTTAGCTAAACGTTCCTTTTTTTCATATTCTCGTTTTAAATGATTTAATTGTTTTTCTAAATCTTCTAATTCTTTTGGCAATTCAATAAATTCCACCTCTTTATTAAAAACATCCTTCGATGCAGAAACAATAGATTCTTTATAATCAAAGATTTTTTTTAATAATTTGTAAAGGAAAAAGAAAACACCAAAGAACCAAAGAAATAAACAAAAAAGAAAAGAAACCGGAAAATTTCGAAAAAATGAAAAAAGACGAACCATATCATAATAAAAACCTGGAGATCGATCAAAAACCCACTGGAAATCTAAACTTGGAATCAAAACATAAGCAACGATAAAAACCAAAGCAAAGAAAAGAGTCCATAAAAGAATCGGCTTAAAAAAAGGATATAATATTTTTTTATATTTTTCTTTTGATTCTTTACTTTTCAATTTTATACCCCACTCCCCAAACGGTTTTAATATATTTTGGATTTCTACTACAATCCTTCATCTTTTCCCGTAAATGCCGAATATGAACCATAACAGTATTATTATCCGCTTCATAATATTTCTCTTTCCAAACTTCCATAAACAAATCTTCCGTTGTGACAACTTTTCCTCGATTCGAACATAAACACCAAAGAATAGAAAATTCGGTCGGTGTTAAATTAATTTTTTGATCATTCAAATAAAATTCATGAGTCGCATGATTAATCACTAAATTACGAAAATCAATTTTATTTTCATTTTTCAAAGATTTTTGATTATATTCTTTATACCTACGAAGTTGTGCTTTTACACGAGCGACAAATTCTAACGGTTGAAATGGTTTCGTAATATAATCGTCTGCTCCAAGCATAAGCCCTTGAATTTTATCGACATCTTCAACTTTTGCGGTAACAAAAATAATCGGAAACTGATAAGTTTCTCTTATTTTCTCACATAAAGAAAACCCATCAATTCCTGGCATCATAATATCCAAAACTGCTAAATCAATGTTGTTTTCTTCAAGCGATGCAAGAGCTTCTTCACTAGAATAATATTTATAAACCACATAATGTTCATTTCTTAAATAAATTTCCATAAGATCTGCGATCTCTTTTTCATCATCGACGACTAAAACATTCATAAATACTCCCTCTTCACGTAAATTAACGATATTATATCACATTAAGAATTATAAGAAAATGACCATAAATTTTTTATCTGATAAGATAGTCTTTCATAATCCCATAAAGCCTTACTACGAGAAATACTATTTGGATCATAAACTTTAATTTTATTTCCTTCCAGTCCAACAAGAACAATAAAATGTCCTGTTTTAGTAAAATCTCCTGGTCGCATACTACAAATAATAGGATTTCCATTTCGTAAAGATTGATAAATAGCTTCTTTTGATAAAGAAAGTTCCGTACTTTTTACACCAAAAGCTTCGGCTCCTTCGCTCATCAAAGACCAACTCGTTCCAGTATTTGGATAAAAGAATCCTTCCTTTTCTGAAAATTTCGCAATCTTATATGGGGTCAACTGAGAATCTCCGGTAAGTCCGATTAAAACCATCGATAAAGCCGTGGGTCCACAGCCACTAATCGCAAGGGCCTGACCTCCATAATCTGCATACCCCCACCTAGAATCCCATTGTAGTAGAAATGGAATGGTTCCTTTTTTAGCTTCTTCTACCGTATCTGCATAAACATTTCCTTCTTTTTCTGGATAATCTAAAACAAAATCTAACATTTCTATATTATTTGAAAGCATTTCTAATAATTCTATCGGATATTCTTCTCTATGATTTAAAACTTTTTGAATTCGTTTATCTTTTTTTTCTAATTGTTCTAGATGTTCAAAAAAACCTTCTTCTATTTGATTTTCTTGGAAAATGATACTTTCTTCTTTCTTATACCTTAGGAAAAAAAAGAAACACAAGAAAAGAAAAAAAAACAAAACATATTTTTTCATAAATGCTCCTTCCATAAACATAATGTACACTTTTTTTCCTTTTCTTTTTTTAACATAATCTTAGAAAATTCTTAAGATTTTCTTAAACTTTTTCGTTCATCAATTTTTTAACATTTTCATTTTAAATAAAAAATGCTATAATAAAAAATAGAAAAATAGCTCCGATAGAAAAAAGAAAGGACCATGAAAATGAAAAAAAAGAGAAAAATAAAATGGAAAAATGTGATTGCTTTTCTTTTTCTCATCTTTTTTATCATCACACTGATCATTTCTCTTATTCAAATTTTTAAATGGAAAAAAGATTCAGAAAATACACACAGTCAAATCGATGAACTCGAAGAAATCACCAATATTACAGAAGTAGAAGATCACGAAGAAACGGAAATTATTGAGCAAGAAGAAATCGATGAAGATAATCCTTATTGGGACTATATTAAAATGAACCTTATCGATGTTGATTTTTCTAAATTAAAAGAAATTAATAAGGAAACGGTAGGATGGATTCAAGTTCAAGGAACGAACATCAATTATCCTTTTGTTCAAACAAAAGATAATAAATATTATTTAACCCATTCGTTTGATAAAAGTAAAAATGAAGCTGGATGGGTTTTCTTAGATTATCGAAATGATCTATCTTCTTTAAATAAAAATACGATTATTTATGCTCATGGAAGAATCGATCAAGTTATGTTTGGAACCTTAAAAAATATTTTAAATACAAAATGGATTGAAAATACAGATAATTATATTATCAAGTTATCGACAGAATATGAAAATACTTTATGGCAAATTTTTAGTGCTTATCACATTCCAACGACCAGTGATTATTTACAAACAAATTTTCAATCTTCGGAAGAATTTTTAACGTTTGCTAATACTTTATTACAAAGAAGTGCACATGACTTTCAAACAACAATTAAAGATACCGATCATATTTTAACTTTATCTACCTGCTATAACAATAAAGAAAAAATGGTTCTACATGCAAAATTAATCAAAAGAGAAAAACGATCATAAAAAAATAGCATTTTTATAGTGCTATTTTTTTTACACATCTTTTTTCTGAAAAATCCGGTAAGAAATTTGATAAGAAATGGTATACATAACAATCATGAGAAAAAGTAATAAGAAAATACCATACGTATGAAAAAAAGATTCGATTTGTTTTTCATCCATAGAGATTCCCATGTTCATAAACCAAAAAGAAAGAACCACGATTAATAAGATAATTGCAAAAATAACTAAAAACATTTGAATTCTACCTTTTTCTGCTCCCCATTTGTAGACACAAGGAATTTGAATCGACTGAATAAAAGAAATTCCAAACATACCACCCATAGTAGAAATAAAAAGGCTTTGAACATTTAAAGAAATTACATGATCTGGACGAATAATATTCAAACAGAAAACTGCAAGAATACTAAACAAAAAACCTAATATTGCCCCCAAAAAAACCGATAAGATTGCTAAAACATACTTTGATAAAACAATTTCTTTTCTTGTTAATGGAAGAGATAAAATAAATTTATCGGACTTTGAAGAAGCATCATAATTAAACGTAGAAAGAGAAATCATACCAATAATGGTACACATCAAAATTGGAATAATACTTACCGATTCCGTGGTTGCAAATCCAAAAACACAAAAACAAACAAAAATAATTAAAGTCGTTTTATAGCTTGCTAAATTATACAAATCCTTTTTAATTAAACCCTTCATTTTTTCTCTCGTATAATCAATCTTATAGAAATATTAATCTATTTGATTGATCCCTTTCTATTTATATTTTTTGATTTATTATACTTCTAGAAGTATAATAAATCTCGCACTGTGGATTTGTTTCTATTTTTCT
>CALVWH010000140.1 GCA_944364705.1 uncultured Bacilli bacterium
GGGACTAGAGGTAAAAGAAGAAAGAGGAAATAGAATATTTCCAATAACAGATAAATCTTTAGATGTTCTAAAATGTTTTACTAAAAAACTAAAAGAACAAAATGTAAAAATACAATACAATACAAAAGTAACAGAGCTAATAGTTAATGAAAATCAAAAAGAGAAAAAGTTAGAAATAAAAGGAGTAAAAACTTCGAAAGGAATTGAAAAAGCAGACAAAGTAATATTAGCAACAGGAGGAAAAAGCTATCCATTAACAGGTTCAACAGGTGATGGATACAAACTAGCAAAAAAAGTAGGACATACAATAACAGAGATTAGACCATCTTTAATTCCTCTAGAAATATATGATTTAGACATTTGTAAGAAATTGCAAGGATTAACACTAAAAAATGTAGAGATTAATATTAAAGATATTGAAAATAACAAGAGGATATATAATGACTTTGGAGAGATGATATTTACACATTTTGGTATTTCAGGTCCAATTGTACTTAGTTCTTCTGCTCATTTGACTAAGTATAAGAATTTTGCAGAAAAAATGAAAAATAAACAGATAAAATTTATAATAGATTTAAAACCAGCTTTAAGTGAGGAAAAATTAGAGGAAAGAATTTTAAGAGATTTTGCAGAATTAAAAAATAAACAATTTAAAAATAGTTTAGATAAATTATTACCACAAAAAATAATCCATATAATTGTTGAAAAGAGTTTAATTTCTCCTGATAAAAAAGTAAATGAAATAACAAGAGAAGAGAGAAAAAAATTAGTTAAATTATTAAAAAATTTTGAATTAATTATTAAGAATTTTAGGCCAATTGAAGAGGCTATAGTTACTAGTGGTGGAGTTTCAGTAAAAGAAATAAACCCTAAAACAATGCAATCAAAAATAGTAGAGGGGTTGTATTTTGCTGGAGAAATTATTGATGTTAATAGTTACACAGGAGGTTTTAATTTGCAAATAGCATATTCTACAGGTTATACAGCTGGGTTGTTGCAATAAATTTTACATATAAAAGTTGATATTATAATATCAACTTTTAGTAAATAATTTAAAAAGATAGTTTGAAAGGAAGAAATTGAATGGAGGAGTTTTTTACTATAGAGGAAGATGTAAGTGCTGAAATAGTAGAGAAGAAATCTAAATTTATAGCAAATTTATTTTATGTAGAAACAGTAGAAGAAGCAGAAAAAATAATTAAAGAAACTAGAAAGAAATATTTTGATGCAAGACATAATTGTATTGCATATAGAGTTTTAGAAAATGGACAAATTATAGAAAAAGCTAGTGATGATGGAGAGCCTTCAGGGACAGCAGGGGCACCTATGCTAAATATTTTACAAAAAAATGAATTTGCAAATGTTTTAATAATTGTAACTAGATACTTTGGTGGGATTTTGCTTGGGACAGGTGGACTAGTTAGAGCATATTCTGATAGTTTATTAAAGGCAATAGAGAATAGCAAGAAAATTCTTAAATGTTTAGGACAACAATATGAAATAAGAATAGATTATAGTGAGTTTGAAAATTTTAAGTATTACTGTAAAAAAAATAATATATATATTGAAAAACTAGAATATGGGGAGGATATTGTTTGTATAATTTCTATGCAAAATAGTATAAAAGAAGATTTTAAAAAGGATTATGAAAGAAAAAATATCATTATAAAGAATTTGAAAGAGTTATCTATAAAATATGTAACAAAAAGTATATAAATGTTTAGCTTTTATAAAATATATGGAAAAAATTTCCAAAATATATTGCTTTTCCTCGAACTAAAGAATATAATCAAGTTGTAAATAAATTACAACCAAATAGGAGGGAAAGATGAAAGAAAAAACAAGAGTGTTGATTGCTGATGATAATCAAGATTTTAGTAGGACACTATCTTCATATGTTAATGCCCAAGAAGATATGGAGGTAATTGCATTAGCAAAAGATGGAAATGAAGCCGTTGATATGATAATGGCAGATAGTCCAGATGTGGTGTTATTAGATGTTATAATGCCCCATTTAGATGGATTGGGTGTATTAGAAAAGGTAAATACTTTGGAAGAGTCGAAAAGACCCGTGTGTATTATGCTTTCAGCTGTTGGACAAGATAAAATTACACAAAGAGCGATATCTTTAGGAGCTGACTATTATGTAGTTAAACCTTTTGATATTGAATTATTAATAAAAAGGATTAAGGAGATTAAGTTTCATAAACCAGTTCAGGGTTCAAATTATTTTATTACCAAAGAAATAAAACCACAATATATTGAATTATCAGCAGATGGCAGTAAAAAAGAAGAGAATCTAGAGGCACTTGTTACAAATGTTATTCATGAAGTAGGGGTACCTGCACATATTAAAGGGTATCAATACTTAAGAGAAGCGATTATGATGGTTGTAAATGATATTGATGTAATTAATCAAATAACAAAAAGCTTATATCCTAAAATAGCTTTTAAATATAATACTACTCCATCCAGAGTAGAAAGAGCAATACGACATGCTATAGAAGTAGCATGGGGAAGAGGGCAACAAGAAGCAGTTGAGAGTATATTTGGATATACGATTTCTGCGAGCAAAGGAAAGCCAACAAATAGTG
>CALVWH010000141.1 GCA_944364705.1 uncultured Bacilli bacterium
TATATATTATATTGGAAAAATACTAGACATTGATGTATCAAAACCGAAATATTCTGATCATGCAATGAAAATATATTTTTATAAAGGCGATTTATAAAATTGAAAGATTTGTATTGTTATAAATGAAAAGATCCCTATTTTCTTCTTTTGGAAATTTTAATTCTATGTGTTTTCTTTTTTAAAAAAATAAAAAAGATTCAGATTATTAATTTATTAAAATCGGAATCATAAAAAAATAGAAACGTTCGATAAGATGGTTAACTTGTATGTGCTTTTTCATAAGCCATTTGAATTTCTTTTGGTAATTTATCCACAGGAATCTTTTTAACCTTTTCTTCCGTTTGATCTTTTTCTGCTGTTTCATAATACCAACATTTAAAGGTAATCATATTTAACGTTTTTTCTAATTCTAACATTTTCTTTTCTACCATCTCTTTTTGTTTCAAAAACATTTCTTTTCTTTTTGAGATTGTTTGATCTCCTAAAGAAACCCAATGCATAAATTCTTTGATATCTTTAATTTTCATTCCAGAAGATTTCAAACAAGTAATTAATCTTAAGGTCTCTAAATCTTTTTCATGAAACTTTCGGATACCAGAAGCATCTCTTTCTAAGTTAAGAAAAAGTCCCTCTTTATCATAAAATCTTAAAGTAGAAATCGAAATATTTAATAATTTTGCGACTTCGCCAATACTATATTCCATAAAACCTCCAAAAAAAAAACAATATTTTCTCTTGACCTAAAGTTATGTTTAGGTGATACAATTAAAATAGCACATCTTATCATTGCTTGTCAATGAAGGAAGAGGGCGAGAAAAAAAGAATAAAAAAAAAGAAAACATTCAAAATAAAACAGAAAAGGAGAGAAATTATGGAAAAAGCAAACGTTTACTTTACAAAAGAAGTATCAAAAGAAAGTTTGGTAAAAATGTATGAAATGTTAGGAGTACAATTACCAGGAAAGGTTGCGGTTAAATTACACTCTGGAGAACAAGGAAATCGAAATTATTTAAAACCAGAATTTGTGGAAGAACTTGTCAATCATGTTCATGGAACTGTTGTAGAATGTAATACGGCTTATCCTGGAGCTCGTAACACAACAGAAAAACATAAAAAACTAATGGATGAACACGAATGGACAAAATATTTTGATGTCGATATTATGGATTGCGAAGGTCCAGATATGGAACTTGAAATTCCAAACGGAAAACAAATCAAGAAAAATTATGTAGGAAAACATCTTGCTAATTATGATTCAATGGTTGTTTTATCTCATTTTAAAGGACATGCCATGGGAGGATTTGGTGGAGCCTTAAAACAACTTTCGATTGGATGTGCTTCTTCTTATGGAAAAGCATATATTCATGGAGCTGGACATCCAGATCAAGATATGTTTAAAACCGATCAATTACAATTTGTAACTTCGATGGGAGATGCTGCTAGTAGTGTTCATAAATACTTTAACGGAAAGATTGTTTATTTGAATGCGATGGTGAACCTTTCGGTTGATTGTGATTGTGATGGAAATGCCTCTGCACCATGTATGGAAAACATTGGAATTCTTGCAAGTACAGATCCAGTAGCGATCGATCAAGCTTGTGTCGATTTGATCTATCAAAGCAAAGATCCTGGAAAAGAAAAATTAATCGCTCGTATGGAAGAAAAACTTGGAGCTCATATTATTGAAGTTGCGGAAGAAAATGGTGCTGGAACAAGAGAATATGAACTTATTTCTGTTGATGAACAATAAAATGCTTATTCCTTAACATAAAAGTGTTAAGGATTTTTATTTTTCATGAAAACTTTGATCAAAAAAAATAAACGTATGCTATAATGGAAAAAAGGAGTGATTACATGATTCTTTATATTGTTTTAGGAGTGATCCTTTTTCTACTGATTCTTTTCCTTATTTTTTATAACCGTTTTGTAAAATTGAATAACCGAGTAAAAGAAGCATTTTCTACGATGGATGTTTATTTGAAAAAAAGATGGGATTTAGTTTTAAATTTAGTAGAGACTGTAAAAGGTTATACCAAACATGAACAAGATACTTTAGAAGAAATCGTTCGTTTGCGAAGTGGTTCTTATGATGATTTAAAAACCGAAGAAAAATTAAATCAAAATCATAAATTATCCAAAGAAATTCACAATTTTATGATTTTAGCAGAATCTTATCCAGAATTAAAAGCCAACGAAAGTTATCAAAGCTTAATGAAAGAATTAACAAAAATCGAAGATGATATTGAAAATGCGAGAAAATATTATAATGCAACGGTTCGTATGTATAACGATCAAGTAGAAATGTTTCCAAGCAATATCCTTGCTGCAATCTTTGGTTATAAATGTAAAGAAATGTTTGAAGCAGATGAAAAAGAAAGAGAAAATGTTAAAGTAAAGTTATAGAGGGATGAAAATAATTTTTTCATCTTTTTTTATAATCAATTTTTTAATACTTTACGTCAAGAAAAAAAAGAAAAGAAGAAAAAAATTGATTATTTTTTGTTATTTATTTTATAATAAAAAAGAAAAGAATATATTTCTTTTTGGAAAGGGGAATTTTATGTTTAATTTTAAAAATCGTGTTGTGGTAATCTCTGGAGCTTCTTCCGGTCTTGGTGCCCAAATGGCAAAAGGATTTGCAAAGCAAGGAGCAACCTTAGTAATTACCGCTCGTAGAGTAGAAAAATTAGAAAAAGTAGCCGAAGAAGTTCGGATGTTAGGAGCAGAATGTACACCAATTCCTTGTGATGTTACCAATGTTGAATCGGTAAACGAAGCTGCTAGAAAAGTAGAAGAAAAATATGGAAAAGTGGATGTGCTTATAAATTGTGCAGGAAGTGCGAAAAACAATGGTGTTTTAAATATGACGGATGAAGAATGGGATTTTACAATAAAAACCGATTTAACGAGTGTATTTAATGTAACAAGAGCATTCGCAAACATTATGAAAAAAAATAATTATGGAAGAATTATAAACATTGCATCTATGTATGGTATGGTAGGAAACATGGCTATGGATACCGTTGCTTATCATAGTAGTAAAGGTGGTGTTATTAACTTTACAAGAGCGGTTGCTGCAGAACTTGCAAAATATAACATTACTTGTAATGCGATTTGTCCAGGATATTTTGATACCGAACTTACCCATGATACCTTGATTACCGATAGCTTTACCGCTTATATGAAAGCAACAGTTCCTTTGGGACGTTATGGAAAAGAAGGAGAACTTAACGCTGGAGCTATTTTCTTAGCAAGTGAAGAAGCTAGCTATGTAACTGGAGTTATTCTTCCAATCGATGGAGGATACACTGCTGTATAAAACCGAAGGTTTTCGGTTTTTTTCTTATTTAATGAAAAAAATTGTTCTTCTTGGAAGTTTTCGAAAACACTATACAGAAATTTGTGAATGCCTTTCTTTTTTTAAAAAACATGATATTCTTGTTTTATCTCCTTTAGGAAGTATGATCCGTGATCAAAAAGATGGCTTTGTTTTTTTCAAACCGATGATTCTACTTTAGAACCATATCAAATCGAGCAACAAGTACTTGAAAAAATAAAACAAGCAGATCTAGTTTTTGTTTGTAACGTCGATTGTTATCTTGGAAAAACAACATCGTTTGAAATTGAATTTTGTAAGGAAAATGGAATTCCTCTTTGCTTTTTGGAAAAACCAAAAGATTTATTTTATTTTTTAAAAAATGAAAAAATTTATTCCAAAGAAATGGTTGTAAAAATATTAAAGAAATAGATGAGGTGAATCTATGAAAATTGTTTTATTAGAAGATTTAAAACAATCAAAAGAAGAATTAAACAAAACAAAAGAAGTTTTTCAAAAAAAAGGACATGATTTTAAAATAGAGTCTTTTGATCATATTCAAACAAACGATGCCGACATTGTAATCATTGGAAATCATCCTTTTCCCAAAGAAATGTTTTCTTTCTTTCCAGAATTAAAACTTTTAGCAGTTGCTTTTACTGGACTTGATCATGTTGATCAAGATTATGCGAAAGAACATGGAATTCTTATTTGTAATGCCAGTGGATATGCAACAAGTTCCGTAACAGAACTTACCATATCGGCCATGATTTTTTTGTTAAGAAAGTTCGATCAACAAATTTCCTGTGCAAAAGAAAACAAAATAGGAATTCTTGGAAATACCCTAGAAGGAAAAACCGTTGGTATCCTTGGACTTGGAAAGATCGGAAAACAAGTTGCTACGATATGTCAAATGTTTGGTGCAAACATTCTTTATTATCAAAGGAGAAAAGAAGAAAACGTTCCTTACGCTTATGAATCCTTAGAAACGTTATTAAAAAAATCGGACCTTATTTCTCTCCATTGTCCTCTTACAAAAGAAACCAATCATTTATTATCTGAAAAAGAATTTTCTTTAATGAAAAAAGGAGTTTATTTGATAAATACTGCTCGTGGTGGATTGCTTTGTCAAGAAGATTTAAAAAAAGCATTAAAAGAAGAAAAATTTGCTGGTGTTTTTCTGGATGTTTTAGAAAAGGATTCTTATCCATCGGATCTTCTTTCTAATTCAAAGGTTTTCATTACTCCACATATTGGGTATTATACAAAAGAAGCTATGAAAAAAAGATGGGAAATCCTCTTAGAAAAAATTTTAGAATTTATCGAAAAAAATACACCATATTAAAAATGGTGATTTTTTATGCGAATTCGACTTGGTTATGTAGCCAATCCTTTAACCTTAAAAGAAACATATAGTCATACCATGACGCATCAAAGATACCAAACGCTTGGTAGAAAAAAAGGAAATGAAAAGTTAGAAGAAATCATAAAAGAAAATTTTAATGCATTACATAAAGTTCTTCTTTATAATAAACAAAATGAAATTTATTTTTATCGGTTATCCCATAACTTAATTCCTCTAGCAACCCATCCAAACGTTTCTTTTGATTATGCTAAAAGATATCGAAAAGAATTTTTAGAAATTGGTGAAATGCTAAAAGATCCTTCTCTTCGAGTAGACATGCATCCAGAACAATATTGTGTATTAAATAGTCAAAATCCATCGGTATTGCAAAATAGTTTACAAATTTTAATTTATCATCAAAAATTATTTCGATTAATGAACCTTGATGGAAAATGTATTTTACATATTGGAAGTAGTGTCCCAAATAAGGAAGAAGCTTTGCAAAGGTTTGTCAATCATTATGTAAAGTTACCAAAAAATATACAAAAAATGATTTATTTAGAAAATGATGATAAGACCTATAATGCTTATGAAACTTTATGTTTGTGTGAGAAGTTAAAAATTCCTATGGTTTTTGATTATCATCATCATATATGTAATCCCAGTAAAATAAAATTAGAAGAATATTTTTCAAGGATTTTAAAAACTTGGGAAAAAGAAAAAAATCCGCCAAAAATGCATTTTTCTTCTCCTAAAAGTCGGAAAGAATTTCGAAGTCATCATTTCTATATTGATTATCAAAAATTTATTCAATTTTTAGAATTTTTAAAACCGTATGAACAAGATATTGATATTATGTTAGAATGTAAAGGAAAAGATGAAGCCTTGTTTACTTTGATTCGGCAACTTAAATTTTATCAGTCTTATTCTTTTGAAAAGAATACCATTTTTTATCTTTGACAAGGTAAGAGAAAAGAAGGTATAATAGGGAAAAGGTGATCGAATGAAAGCATACATCGTCAAAACGAAAGAACCGATTTCTATTTTTTTAGAAAAACAAGGATATTCTACGAAAGAAATTAAAAATTTATTAAAATATCGACATATAAAAATTAATCATCGAGTGGAAACAAATTATCATCGATGCTTAAAAGAAAAGGATCAAGTAGAAATTGTTTTTTCAGAAGATTTTGATATTCTATATGAAGATTCTGAATTTTTAGTTGTGAACAAAAAAGCTCATTTACTTACGATTTCTACAGAAAAAGAAAAAGAAAATACACTTTATCATAAAGTAAGAGAATATGTAAATAAAAAGCACGAAAAATTATTTATTTTGCATCGTTTAGATAAGGAAACTTCCGGAATTGTTGTGTTTGTGAAAAATGAAAAGTTACGAGATTTTTTGCAAAAGGATTGGAATCGCATGGTTTTACAAAGAGAATATTATGCGATTTGTGAAGGTATTTTTTCTTTAAAAAAGAAAACGATTTCGGTATTTTTAAAAGAAAATAAAAATCATTTTGTTTATGTTTCGAAAACAGGAAAAAAGGCAATTACTTCCTATGAAGTGATCAAAGAGAAAAAAAATTATAGTTTGGTTCGTATTCTTTTATCCACTGGAAGAAAAAATCAAATTCGAGTAACGTTTGCCTTTGAACATCATCCAATTTTAGGAGATGAAAAATACGGATCGGGAAAAAAAGATCGGCTTTATCTACATGCTTCTTCTTTATCTTTTCGACATCCAAAAACAAAAAAAGTTTATACGTTTAAGGCACCGGTTCCGTTTTCTTTATGATTGTTTTTTATATATTTTTTAATATTTTTTTGTTTCTTTTATGTTTTTTGGATAAACAAAGTGCAAAAAAGCATAAATTTCGATATAGTGAAGACTTATTGCTTTTCCTTTCTGCATGTGGGGGAGCTCTTGGATTTTGGATTGGAATGTATGTTTTTCATCATAAAACGAAAAAATGGGTATTTAAATTTATGATTCCTATTTTCGCATTTGTTCACATAGTTATTATTTTTTGGTATATGGGAGGACTTTTATGAATTTATTTGTGTGTTATGAAAAATGTAGTACTTGCAAGAAAGCTGAAAACTTTTTGAAAGAAAATGATATTTCTTATGAAAAAAGAGATATTAAAACGGAAAATCCGCAGAAAGATGAACTATATGCGTGGTATAAAAAAAGTGGATTACCGTTAAAAAGACTTTTTAATACAAGTGGTAATTTATATAAAGAAATGCAGTTAAAAGATCGGTTATCTTCGATGAGTGAAAAGGAACAATTAGATCTTTTAAGTCAAAATGGAATGCTTGTAAAAAGACCAGTTTTAGTAACGAAAGATCATGTCTTCTTTGGATTTAAGCAAGAAGAATATGAAAAATTAAAGGGATAAAAAGAATTTTTGTTTTAAATTCTTTTTTTTTATGTTATAATGTTGTTTAGAATAGAAAAGAATAAAGGAGGTTTTTTATGGATAATAAACCAGAAAATCAAGATATAATAAATGGAACGATAGAAAATAATGGACAAGTTGCTTCAAATCCATCAATTTTTGATGCACCAATGTCTTCTTCGGTATCGCAAGGACAACCTTTAAATACAGAAATGAATTCCTTAGGAAATGGAAATATGCCATCGGTAAATCCAGTAGATCCAATGATGAATCCAGTTGGAAACGAAAGTATGCCATCAGTAAATCCAGTAGATCCAATGATGAATCCAGTTGGAAATGGAAATATGCTATCAGCAAATCCAGTAGATCCAATGATGAATCCAGTTGGAAATGGAAATATGCCATCAGTAAATCCAGTAGATCCAATGATGAATCCAGTTGGAAACGAAAGTATGCCATCAGTAAATTCAGTAGATCCAATGATGAATCC
>CALVWH010000142.1 GCA_944364705.1 uncultured Bacilli bacterium
TGTTTAAAACTTCTCGAATATCTTTTGTATATTTGCTAGGACCGTCATCAAAAGTTAAAGCAATTACTTTTTTATTTATATCAATTTCTTTTAAAAAAAAAGAAATTAAAAATAAGAAAAAAAAAAAGAAAAAAATAAAGCAAAAAAAACGCAAAAACAAGGAAAAATAAGAAAAATAAAATAAAAAAAACAAAAAATGTACAATACTTGTAAAATTAAAAACACAAAAAAAAGAAAAAAAGTAATGTTTTTGATAGATTACAAAAAAGCGAACAAAAAGCTTGACTTAGTATTATAATTCTTCTATAATGAGTTTAGAAAGTAGAGGAAGAAGTATGGTACACACAGAAGATAAATTAGATCATTTGATTGTAATCAAAAGAGATGGAAAAAAAGTCGATTTTGATGGATCAAAAATCGCTCTTGCGATCAAAAAAGGATTTGATAGTTTAAATCCAAATACCGAAGAAGAAGAGGTTGAAAAAAAATACAATGAAAAAGATTGTAACAAAATTTATTTAGCAACCTTGAAAACAATTGAAAAACAATATAAAGAAAAAGATCGTATAAAAATCGAAGAAATTCAAGATATTATTGAAAAAGAATTACAAGAAAAAGGATATCAAGAAGTTTACGAAGCTTTTTCATCTTATCGAGAAAGAAGAAATCAGTCGAGAGCTATTTTTTCTGAAGAAAAAAAATTACATAAATTTTTTAAATCTATCGAAAATTTAGGATTAAAATCTGCAAGTGAAGAAGATTCAAAACGAGAAAATGCAAACATAGATGGAAATTCAGCAATGGGAACCATGCTACATTTTGGAGCTACGGTATCAAAAGAGTTTGCAAAAGCTTACTTGATGAAACCAAAATTTGCACAAGCACATGATCGTGGAGATATTCATATTCATGATATGGATTTCTTGGCTATGGGAACCACTACTTGTATGCAAATTGACTTAGATAAACTATTTAAACATGGATTTTCTACTGGACATGGACACTTAAGAAGTCCAAAAAATATTATTAGTTATGCTGCCCTTGCTGCTATTGCAATTCAATCAAATCAGAATGATCAACATGGTGGACAAAGCATACCAGCCTTTGATTATTATATGGCACCAGGTGTTTTAATGACATTCAAAAAGCAATTTAAACAAGACTTATATGATTTGTTTGAATTTTCTGATTTTCTAGATTTTATTAACTTTGATAAATTAGAAAAAGATATCGATAAATTAGAAAGTATTGAGTTTGATCTTCAAATATTTTCAAACTATATTAAACAAAATCAAACAATTGCGAAAATCTTTGAGAAAGCATACGACAGTGCTTATGCAAAAACCGATCGAAGTACTTATCAAGCAATGGAAGCATTTATTCACAATTTGAATACGATGCATTCTAGAGCAGGTGCTCAAGTTCCATTTTCATCGGTTAACTTTGGTACCGATACATCGCCAGAAGGTCGGATGGTTATTCGAAACTATTTGTTATCGTTGGATCGTGGTTTAGGAAAAGGAGAAACGCCAATTTTCCCAGTTTCTATTTTTAAAGTAAAAGAAGGTGTGAATTATAATCCAGAAGATCCAAGCTATGATTTATTCCATTTAGCTTGTGAAGTTTCTGCAAAAAGATTATTTCCAAACTTTTCTTTTATTGATTCAACGTTTAATCTACAATACTATAAAGAAGGAGATTATCGTACCGAAGTTGGATATATGGGTTGCCGGACAAGAGTTCTTGGAAATCATGTAGATCCTGAAAAATCAATTACTCCAGGAAGAGGAAATTTATCATTCACCACGATAAATTTACCTAGATTAGGAATTAAACATGGAATCGTGTCACAAGAAAAAACCGATATGAAAGGATTTTATGAAGAACTTGATGAACTTATGGATTTGGTAAAAGATCAATTATTAGAAAGATTTGAAATTCAATGTTCAAAAAAAGTTTATAATTTTCCATTTTTATTAGGTGCTGGTGTTTGGTTAAATAGTGAAAATTTAAAACCAAACGATCGCTTGAGAAAAATATTAAAACATGGAACTCTTAGTATCGGATTTATCGGACTTGCAGAATGCTTAAAAGCTTTAATAGGAAAACATCATGGAGAGAGTGAAGAAGCTGAAAAATTAGGACTTGAGATTATTCAATATATGCGTAAAAAATGCGATGAATATTCAGAAAAGTATAATTTGAACTTTACCTTATTAGCAACTCCAGCCGAAGGATTATCTGGAAGATTTGTTAATATTGATAAAGTTATTTATGGAAAATTAAAAGGAATCACCGATCGTGAATACTATACAAATTCCTTCCACATTCCAGTATATTATCATATTTCAATTGTAGACAAAATAAAGAAAGAAGCACCATACCACGAACTTACGAATGCCGGTCATATTAGTTATATTGAACTCGACGGTGATACAACGAAAAATGTTGACGTGTTTGAAAAAATTATTCGAACAATGAAAGAAAATAACATGGGATATGCAGCAATTAACCATCCTGTTGATCGTGATCCTGTTTGTGGATATGTAGGGGTTATTGGTGATGTTTGTCCAGGTTGTGGACGTAGAGAATTTGAATCTGTTCCATTAGAAAAAGTTAAAGAAGTAGAACAGTGTTGTAATTAAGGAGGAATATTTTATGGAAAAAGTTGTTGGAGAAAATGTTGGTTTTGAAAGAATTAGAAGAATTACTGGATATTTAGT
>CALVWH010000143.1 GCA_944364705.1 uncultured Bacilli bacterium
AAAAAAATATAGTAGTGAAGGATTTAAGTGATATATTCTAACAAAATATTTTAGTTTTTTTTAAGAAGGTGGAAAAATTGTTTATAAGATAAAAGAAAACAATAAAACAAAATGAAGATTATCATGATAAAATGTTAATTAAAAATAATATGGAGGAATTATGGAAAAGACAAACGTTATTGTAAAAGAAAAAAATACTTATGATATAGATATCGTAATAAATAATACAGCACATATAACATCCGTTACTGGAAAAACAGGATTATTAAACATTAAAACAAAGGAAATCATTGGTGAAATGGATAATTTTTACACCATTTATGACACTAGTGGTAAGTTTTATTATCAAGAAAAAAAGATTGAAATGTCCAATAAGGAAAACAATGAAAGTTCTAAAACAATCGTAAGAATTTATGATGCTTTAAACGAAAAAATACTCGTAGATGGCTGGGAAGTTGTAAAAAAATTTGGAGATTATTATGCTCTTGTAGCTGTTAAATCACCAATCGATGGCAAAATTCATTTGTTTGATCAATATGCGTGTAGAAAATCTACCAATATATTTGATATGGCTTTCGATGATGTAGAAAAACTTTATGGTGGAATTACGGATACTTATTTAGTAGTAACGATTCATGGTAAAAAAGGTCTTTATCATCATAAGTGTTATGATGTAGTATCAGGACTAATAACACCGATCGAGTTTGATCATATTGAAAAAATGCCTAATATTATTGTTTATACGAAAGGAAATGAAAAATATTTTGTAGGTACAGAAACTGGAAAAGTAAGTGAATTTTTTGATACAATACGTATTGATGAAACAAATAAGAATATTGCTTATTGTAAAAAAGGAAATACTACTTATGTATATCATACAAAATTTCAAGAATTACTATTGAAAACAGATTATGATGAAATAAAATTTATGAAAAAAGATGATGATTCTAATTATGATTATGATGGTGAATTTTTCTTTATCACAAAACAAGAGGAAAGATTTGGACTTATGAGTTCATTAATCAATAAGGAAATAAGAAAATCTTCTAATCCAGAAGCCAAACAAACCATACTTTTACAACCAAGTTATGATGATATCGTATATGATTGTGAAGCGTTTTATTTAGAGAAAGATAAAAAAATTGGTATATTTTTTGGTAATTCTTATCATAATCAATGGCTTGATCCAGAATATGATAAAATAAATTATTTAGGAAATAATTGTTATGCTTTATATAAAGGAGAATCTTGTGATATTGGTAGAGTAAATTTTTATAATCAATATCAACCAAGGATTACGAATTGTCAAATAGAAGCAAATTTAAGAAAAGAATTGATTTATAAAAAAGATAATTTGTTTGGATTATTGTTCTTAGATTTTAATTTTAAAAATGATGTTCTTCCTAACGAATATGATAAGATTCGTTGTATTGAAGATTTTTATTTTTTACTAGAAAAAAATGGAAAAAAAGGTTTACTTCACCTAGGGGAAATAATTATTCCTACGGAATATGAAGATGTTGCACTTGGAGGGAACTATGATCTAGAAGATGATAAAACGATTTATTTTGCTTTAAAGAAAGGTGAAAAAGAATATAATCTAGCAAAAAGAATAAATTATCATTATTTTGGTTCTAATGTAGATTGTCCAGTTAAATTGGTAAGCAATCATACTTTTGAAAAAATAGAATTTTTTAAAGATATCATGGTGCTAAAAGATTCAAACTATGTATATGTGTATAATTATGAAGAAGCGTTATTAAAAACATTCCCACCAAATACCGTAATCATTCCAGTTACAAAACCTAGTGGTAAGCATGATGAAATACACAAGGATAAAGATTATTTATATTATATAGATGGAACGTACTATTATTATAAAAAAGGTAAATTTGAAGAGGCTTTTGTAGAAGAAAATGATTTTTATGTAACTACTTATGAAACGGACACAGATTTTTTTGAAATAAAAACTTTAAATAAACAAGGGTATGATGCATTCTGTGATGATATTGATATGCAAGAGGGTGATTCTAAGCAAAGGTTAGCTGAGATAAGTATGAATGATCAAGTTCTTAAGAAAAAATATCCTACGTTAGTTTTAAGAAAATCCATTAAAAGAAAAAATCCAAAAGGGAATTTTTAATGAATTTGTTTTTGAGAAAAGTAGGGAACATACTAAAGTTTATATGAGGTGTGAGCAAATTTCTTAGTGAAGGGATTAAAGTTTAAAGTAAGTCAAAATATTTCTTTTGCTAAATTGATTATAGCGTGTATAGATATAAAAAGAAAGTTTTGAATTATATAGAAATAGTTTGAAAGATATTAAAATTATTACATTTAATGAAATAATAGAAAAATTAACTTTAATACAAGAAAACTTAAAATAATTATTATTTTATATATATTATACGAGGAGGAAACATGAAACAAATTAATGAATCAGAAATAAAACAAAAATTACTACAAACTTTTAGCAAATATAACGGAAATAATATTCCTTATTCTGATCTTGAAATAGCACAAGCTGCTACAAAAGTTAAGAATTTTATAGATAATTTGAATAATATGATAATATATGAAAATGAAAATTCAAGAAAACCAACTGAATTAGAAATATTTTCATCAATGTATGAATTCGTTGCTAATAGAGTTTATGTGGAACAGGATACCAGTCATGATATTATTGGTACATTAATAACGGATATGGGTGTTTGCCAAGGATATTGTCAATTAATGAGTTTTTTATGTGAGTATTTTAATATTCCTTTTCTTTATAAACGATCGGAAACTTTTGATGAATATAAAAATCCATTAGGGTCACATGCTAATTTTGAAGTTATTGTTCATGATAAAAATGGTGGTTTACATTGTTTGCATTGTGATCCAACTATTGATTCTCCTAAAGATAAAAATGATTGGTTAGGATTTAATGCATTTTTAATACAAGATAGTGATATAAATAATTATTACCATAAACAAATACCATCTGGAACTGATATTTCAAGCTTTTATTATAATTTTTTATCTTCTGAAAATTTTGATAAATCAATATTTTTATTAAATCAAGTTAATCCTATTGAGCAAATGATTTCTGGAAAATCAGAAGAAGAAATAATTGGTGAGCATTTTGAAAAACTAAGAGATAATTTAATAAGTTTAAATAGTTTTTTTGGGATGAATGTTGATTTTAAAAATCTATCACATACTCAATTGTTAGATGCTTATAAAGAAATGTACGAATATTATAGAAATATATCTCAACCAATTAATCCTGAAGAACTAAAAGAAGCCATTATAAATGCGAAAACATCGAATATTATATTTGAGAATAATATTGTTCCTGATGAAGCTTCTATAATTAGTCAACAAATATTTGGGCTAAGATTAAAAAAAACATTAGACCAGCAAAAAGAATGTTGGGAAAATACTGATGAACATTATATGATGCATTCGGAAATGAAAGTAGAAGATACACATATAATAAAATAATAAATAAATACGACTATAATTCATAATCGTCTTATTTAATGTTTAAACCATTTAACAATCTTATTATAATATGGATTTAAAAAGATATCTATATTCGTAAAGAAATTAGAACTAATAAACCACATTTAACTTCTTTTCCATAAGTCTATTCTTTATAGTAAAAAAAAGAGAATATCTTTCACGGTATTCTAATAAAAAAACTAGGTTAAAAAACCTAGTACATTTTATAAATGGTACGAACATATAGGTAGTTCGAAACCTAAAGGCTAAGTAAGATAAATAACTTAACTCTAAATAAATTATACACTAAAGAAAAAGAAATGGGAATATACTAATTTAAATTCAAAGTGCAACAAACATAGATAGAAAAAGACATATGAGTAATTTATAATATCTATTCGCATTAAAAAGAAAAAAAATATATATTTAAAAAAAATGAAATAAGTAATATCTTTTCGCTTGTTGATTATAAAAGAATCTGATAACTTTCTAATTTCAAATAATGAAAGAATATGGTATACTTATCTAAAGGTGGTAATTATGAAAGGCATTAAAAGTATAATATATGAAATGAATGGTCAAACTTTAGTTATTGATCTATGTGAAAAAAGTCAAATGAAATACAAAAATATTTCAAGGATAATAAGGGAAGAAAAAGATTTTGAATACTTAAAAAATCTTTTTTGTATTATCGATACTTGGAACGAAGAATACATTGATACTAAAACAATTGATGGTTGCTATTGGAAATTATCTATTCTATATTCTAATGGTAATAAAAAGGAATATCGTGGGAAAGCGAGTTATCCAAATAATTTTGAAGCTTTTGAAAGACTGAATCAAAAGTTGATAGATGAGGTGCAAAATGGATAGTTTAAAGATTGATTTTAAAAAACTATTACCATTTGTAGTTGATGCCTTTACTAAAGTATATGGTGAGGAATATTATGATATTATTTCACAAAGAATTTATAATGCTGAAATAATTCAATATTATGATATTGAAGGACTAAGAGATTATATATTATATATTAAAATTTGTAAAAGCCGAGAGTATGCTATTAAGTTTTTAGAAAAAATTGGTATAAATGTAGAAAAGTATATAAAAAATAACTATACACAACCTTTAGATGATAAAATTGAAAAAATATTAGAATACTATATAGGTTCTTCATTTAAGGGATTTACTAAGAGTAATGATTATTGGGCTCCACTTCGAGCTTTTAAAACAAAGAACGAGACTCCTCCTTCAAAATTTTTGGAAAATAAAATTAAAATAATCAACTATCTTCTTGGCAGTGAACATAAGCAGGTAACGGAAGAAAATTTTGATTTATTTGTGCAAACAGAAGAGTATCAGGAAATATTAAAAAAGATTAATGAACTTAATATCGTTTATGAGCAATTATTATTAGAATATAGAAAATGGGAAGAACAACTATATCCTTACGAAGAAATTGTAGAATCAGAAGAGAAAAGAAAGGAAGAAATTTTAAATGGGAAAAAAAACACAACGTTTATGGATATTTTTTCTCAGTTACCACGTCCTATAAAAGATGCAATTTCTGACAAATCATTGGAAGAACAAGCAAACCTAATTTTGGGCTCTTTCGATATTGGTTTTCGAAGTGCTATTGAATCCTTTAGCTGTGATAGAATGGAAAAATTAAAATCGAAAGATGTTGACCTTTTTGATAAATTTTCCATTGTTTTGTCTCAAACTATTTTTTTAAAAAATATAGGAATTGAAGTACCCAATAAACAAATGCTAGCATGTGATTCAGAAGAAGATGTAAATGATTATTTGACTTTTTTAAGTCAAGACAATATAAAAAAATATATTCCATCGGATGATGTAATTCACTATATAACTTTTGTTAAAGAAAAAAACTATGAAGATGCAATTAGAGAATATTATGTAACAAGAAAAGATTTTTTGGATGCCAAAAAAGAATTTGTTAATAATGAAAGTAATCATAAATTTATTTATGACCAAATAAGAAATAAAAAGGTATGTATAGCAGGTCAAGGTGGAACTAGAAGTGATAACAAATTTATATCATTAATGTTTTATACAATAAGAACCTATGATAGAGGTAGTTTGTTTTGGACATTTATGCATGAATGTGGACATATTATAGACCAAAGTTTAAAGGGTACAGGGTTTGAACGTTCTAATGATTTTACTGAAGATTCTGGAAAAAATCCTTATGACCATGCTTTTCGTAAATATGAAAAATTTAATGAAACCATAAATGATATGTTTACAATAGAAGCCGTTGATTTTTTGCACAATCAAGGAATATATTTAATTGAACCTCAGAAATATACTGTATTGGACGTAAGTAATAATAATACAGCATTAATTACTAAAAATCTATTACAACCATTAGTATCGAAATTTAGGAAACAAGTTATTCGTGCTAAAGTAAATGCAGATCATAAGGAACTTATAAGATATATTGGGAAAGATAATTTTGAAGAATTAGTGGATGTAGTAAATAAAGTTGATTATCTATCTCGAAATGGGGTTGTATCTAAAATTAATACATCACCAGAGGATGAGATGGTTAAAGAATATTTTGAACAAGTAGAATGAGCAAAAAAAATATATAGTAATATTGATGCTTATTTTTTCAATCATGTTGAAAATTTAATGTCTCCGTCTTATGGTGAAATAAGAAAAAGTAGATAGAAAGAGGATAAAAGATTAAGATTTTTTACTGTCAGAAATCAGAAATACTTTTGCTATGATTAAGGTCATAGTTTTTTTATAAAAAAACATTAAATTAATGTTATAATTATTTATAGAAAGTAAGGTGTGTTTGGTGGAAACTATCATTAATATAAAAAATGAAAATTTGGCTGATTATATCATGTTTAAACTAGATAAAGTTGATAATGGGTTTACGGAAGAAGAATTAGATAAAATAACAGAAGTAGTTATTGATTATAATAATGAAACAGATAGTTGTTTTGTTTTTTTAGAAGAGTTATCAAAATTGAAAAACTTAAAAACG
>CALVWH010000144.1 GCA_944364705.1 uncultured Bacilli bacterium
AAGAGCTTATGCCAAAAGACGCATTTATTCATCCAATAAGTGTAAAAACATTTTTAAGATATGCAAGAGATAATAAAGAAATTGATTTTGCTAGATATGGAAAAGATAACGAATTGAAAAAATTAAATAATATAGAAGTTCCGTTATTTATGAGATGGGGAAATGATAATGAGATGATATTGCAAAAAGCAGATGAATTGGCAGATATGGTTTCAAATATAATAACAAACGAGAAAAAAGATATAGGATATATTGCTGGAGCTGACCATGGGTATAGTACAAAAGAAGATACAATAGCAGAACAAATAGTAGATTTTATAACAAATAAGTGCCAAAAATAAAAAAATAGAAAAATTATGAGACCTAAATATTACTATATAACAAAATAGCAATAACTGAAATTTATCAGTAAAGGAGAATTAATATGAAAAATAAAAAAATAATAATAGGTATTATAATAGCAATTATATTAATCATAGCAATAGCAACAGGAGTCATTATGTACATATCAAATCAAGAAAAGCCAGAAGATGTATTTAATACATACATATCATATATAAATCAAAAAAATTACGAAGGAATGTATGAATTATTAAGCAACAATTCAAAACAGGAAATTACAAAGGAAGATTTTGTTACTAGAAATAAAAATATTTATGAAGGAATAGAAAGTTTAGACATAGCAACAGAAATCAAAGAAATTTCAAAAGAAGACAAAAATACAAAAATATCATATAATGAAGAAATGTATACAGTGGCAGGAAAAGTAGACTTTTCAAATACAGTAGAATTAGTTAAAGAAGATAAGAACTATAAAATAATTTGGGATTCATCACTAATTTTTCCAGACTTAAAAAATAATTATAAAGTTAGAGTACAAACTATAAAAGGAAAAAGAGGAGCAATAAAAGATAGAGACGGAAATAATTTAGCTTATGACGGAATTATCTCTTCAATAGGAATTGTTCCAGGAAAACTAGGAGAAAATAAAGAAGAAAATATAGCAAAAATAGCAGAGCTTTTAGACATGTCAACAGATACAATTAATCAATATTTATCAGCATCTTATGTAAAAGATGATACATTCGTACCAATAAAAAAAGTAGCAAAAGACGCGACTGAATTAAAAGAACAATTATTACAAATACCAGGAATAAAAATAACCGATGCAGACGGAAGAGTGTATACATTAGGAGAAGAAGCGGCACATTTAGTAGGATATGTTCAAAATGTAACAGCAGAAGATTTAGAAAAAAATGAGGGAAAAGGATATAATTCAACAAGTTTAATTGGAAAATCAGGATTAGAATTGGCTTATGAGGATAGATTAAAAGCAACAGACGGATGTGAAATATATATCGTAGATGAAGAAGGAAACAAAATACATGAGATAGCAAAACAAGAACAAAAAGACGGAGAAGATATAACAATAACAATAGATAGCGATATTCAAAAGGGACTGTATCAGCAATTAAAAGAAGATAAAGGACTTTTTGTAGTAATGAATCCAGAGTCAGGGGAATTATTAGCTTTAGTTAGTACACCGTCATACAATTCAAATGATTTTACTTTAGGAATGTCAAATGCAAAATGGGAAGAGCTAAATAATGATGAGAGAAAGCCATTATATAGTAGATTCCAACAAGCATATTGTCCTGGCTCAACATTTAAATCAATTACAGGAGCAATAGGACTTACAACAGGAAAAATTGATCCAAATGAAGATTTTGGGTATAGAGGAACAAGTTGGCAAAAAGATAGTAGTTGGGGAGATTATAGAGTAACAACATTAACAGATTATTCAGGACCAAGAAATTTATTAAATGGATTATTACACTCAGATAACATTTATTTTGCTCAAGCAGCATTAAAAATAGGAAGTAAAACATTTACAGAAAATTTAGATAAATTAGGATTTTATGAAACATTAGAATTTCCATTAAGTTTAGCACAATCAAAATACTCATCTAATGAAAATAAAACCATAGAAACAGAAGGTAAATTAGCGGATTCAGGATTTGGACAAGGAAATATTTTAGTAAATCCAATACATATAGCATCAATTTACTCAAGTTTTGCAAATAATGGAAATATGATAAGACCAATATTAGAAACAAGTGAGGAAAAGGGGCAAATATGGAAACAAAATGTATTTACTCAAGAGGCTGCAGAAACGATAAAGCAGGATTTGATACAGGTAGTAGAAAATCCAGCAGGAACAGCAAATGATATGAAGGTAAATGGTCTAACAATAGCAGGAAAGACAGGAACTGCAGAATTGAAGAAAGATAAAAATGATAAAGAGAGTGGAACTTTAGGCTGGTTTGATTGTTTTACTATTGATAATCCTTCAGGGGAAGATTTATTGGTTATAAGTATGGTAGAGAATGTTCAAAATAATAGTGATGGAGGTAGCCATTACTTAATACAGAAGATAAAGCAAGTATTGTTTACTTAATAGAGTAATAGTTCAAAGGTCAATGGCAAAGAATATGATTTCCTTCATCATATTCTTTGCCATTGACCTTTGAACTGTTAGTTACTATTCACAGCTAAAAATTACAACTTAAAATGTTGATATATATTAATATGTCAACATTTTTTAGCTTATTATGGAGACTATGAATAGTAACAACTGTTACCCAATAGTCAAAAAATTAAGTAAAATCACTAGACTTTTGAAATAATTTTATGTATAATGAGAAAGAAGTAGAATTTTGGGGGTTCAAAAAATGTATGAAAGAAGTGCAATAGTATTAGAAAGATATTTAGAAAAAATACTTAATCTCAACAAAGAATATAATTTGAAAGACAATTATAACAATTTTACCAACATAATTGAGGAAATAGAAAAATATCAATCTATAACGATACAAGAGACAAATATAATACAAGAATTTGATAGTATGGCAGAAAAAATACAAGAAATACAAAAGAAACAAGAAAAAATAAGTAAAATCAACCAAAAACTAGAAAATGACAGAATAAAAATGTTTTCTGACTTAGGAGAAAATTCTACAACACTAGAATCAAAGCTGAATAAAATTGAAGAAACGATTAACAAAAATAACGAAGAATTGAAAACCTTAAAATCAGACTTTGTTAAATATTTAAGTGACTTCTCGGAAAGACAAAAAGAAAGAAACAAATGTGAAAAGGCAAGAAGAATAGGAGAAGCAAATCATATAGAATATTTAAAAAATACAAATGAAGCATTTAAACAAATTAATCCAAAAGATTGCTCAGTATTAAAAGATTTTATCGAATCAGATAAAAGTACCATAAAAGAAGAAATTGAGCAAATTATGATAAAAAATGGTAAGAATGAGAGAATACCATTTAATGAAGATATTTTGAAAAAAGCTATAAGAGTAAGAATTAGTATTGCTGAAAGAGAAGCAGAATGTTATGTTTTAGCTTATGATAAGATGAGAAGACTTTTAGTTGAAATAGAAAATGATAATTTTAAATTAGAGAAATATAAAAAAGCACAAAAAAATATTTGTGCAAAATTAGCATTTTTAAATTCGGAAAAAGAGTATATAGCAGAATTTCTAGATTATGAAAGGATGACAACAACTACAGGGCCAAAGGCTCACAAAAAGATGATGGAACAAGCTTGTAATAATTTTGAATTAGATATAATACAAATTGACAAGCTATACGAGCTATTATTAAGAGAAATTGCAAATAAATCGACTAAAAAGGCTTATGAAGAATTATATAATAAAACATATTTGAAAAATATAGAAGATAAAGAAAAGAATTTTGAGCAAGAAGTAAATTCAATACAAGTAAAAATGGCGACAGTAATTAATTCAAATTATTGGAGAATAGAAGGCATTAAAAATATTTATAATGTTTTCCAAGAAGAAGTGACAACTAAGTTTAACAAAGATTTATCTGAATATAAAATTGAGAATGAAGAAGTAGTAGAAGAGGATTATTACGAAGATGAATCAGATGTAATAAAAGATAATCAAAAAAAGAGTGATGAAGAAGATTATTATGATGACGAAGAAGAATTTGATGATGCTGGATATGAAGAAAATGATGATTTTGATGAGGAATTTGAGGATGATTATAACGACGAAGAGGAAAATGACCAGGACGAGAATGACGAAATTGAAGACGAAAATGAATTTGATGATGATTTAGAATATGATGAATACAATGAAGAAGATGACGAATTTGAAGATGATGAATACGATGATGAATTCGAAGATGATGAATATGATGACGAAGATGATGAGTATGATGATGAATTCGAAGATGACGAAAATGATGAATATGATGAAGAAGACGAGGATGAGTTCGAAGATGACGAATATGATGACGAGGATGAGGATGAGTTCGAAGAGGATGAATACAATGGAAAAGAAAATAAAAAGAACAACCCTAATAAAGCATATAACAGAAAATATGAAGAGGATTTTGATGAAAATGAAGATTATGTCAAGTATATAGTTGATAAGTTGAATAATAAAAACAATAAAAGCAAGAAAAGAAATATATTAGATGAAGATAAAAAACAAAATAATATTTTTGATAAAATCTTTAAAGATAGAAAAAATAAAAAAGCGAAAAAATAAGAAAGCAGAAAATAATAAATGCTATTTATATAAATAAGCGACATGGATAGATATTCTAACATTTTAGATTATTTACATGTCGTTTTTGCTATAAAAGATAGTATTTTTCTTAAATAATAGGTAGGTATGATCTAATAAAAGCAATAAATAAAAAATATAAAAAATTTTGTAACAAAAAGTAGAATTTTAACTCTTATTATTTGAAGGGGGCAAAATATAGATGCAAGATATAGAAGAAATATACAAAAAACATGCTAAAACTATATATAAATATGTATTTTGCCTATGCCACGATAATCAAATGTCAGAGGAAATAACACAAGAAACATTTGCAATAGCAATAAAAGAAATAAAAAAATTCAAAGGCAACTGCAAAATTTCAGTATGGCTATGCCAAATAGCAAAACATTTATGGTATAAGGAAATAAAAAAGAAAAAGAATTTGAAAATTGTTTCTATTGATGAATTGGGAGAAATTGATAGTAATGAGGAAACTATAGATGATGAGATATGCTACAAAGAAGATAAATTGCAATTATACAATAAAATGCAAATGTTAGATGAAAAAACCAAAGAAGTAATTTACTTAAGAATAGAAGGAAATTTAAGTTTCTCAGAAATTGCAGAAATATTAAACAAAACTTCTAATTGGGCAAGGGTTACATATTATCGTGGAAAGGAAAAAATAAAGGAGGAATTAAAAAATGAAGGAAGAGAATGAGTGCGAGATAGTTCAAGATTTATTATTAAGCTATAATGATAATGTACTTAATGAAAGTTCAAAAAAATTAGTTGAGGAACATTTAAAGACATGTAAAACCTGCCAAGAAAAATTGCAAGAAATAAAAAAAGATTCAGAAAAAGAGAAAGAATTTACTAAAGAAGATATTCCAGAAGTAGATTATTTAAAAAAATACAGGAGAAATTCTACAATAAAAGCTATTGTAAGTCCAATAATTATAATATTATTAATACTTATAGGAATATATTGCTATAAGTTTTCAATAATTAATGGGTTAGTTAATAAATATGCTAACAGTTTAAAATCTGACAATTTTTATATAGAAGAAATTAGCATAGACCAAGGAAAAACAACAGAAGGAAAAGATGCAATAAATACTACAAAAAAATGGTATAAAAATGGAAAGTATAAAATAGAAACAAATAGTACAATCGAGTATGGTACAATAGGAGAAGATTACAAAGTCATTATAAATAAAGAAAATAAAACCGCTTCAAAAGAATATGGAGCATTTACACATAAAGATAAAAGTGGAATTTTAACAGCCCCCAATCCTATAGGAACAGGATATCAAACATGGCTTCTTACTTTAGGAACACCATTCTATTGGAATATAAGAAAGGACAGTCAAGATATTGGAAGAATGTATTATGTTATAGAAAGTAATGACCCTAATCATAGTAGTGATTCAGAATTATGGGTAGATATGGAAACAGGATTACCTATTATGCAAGTTGGATATTCATGTACAGCCGATTATTACGAAAACACACATATAGTAAGAAATATGTATGTACAGAATACAGAATATAAATATGAATTTGATATTGT
>CALVWH010000145.1 GCA_944364705.1 uncultured Bacilli bacterium
CAAATTTTCTTTGCTTTCTAATGGACTATCAATCAAATCTCCAGTAATACAAATATACTTTGGCTTTATTTTTTCTATTTTTTGGATAATTTTTTCTAATCTTTTTTTTGGATACCGATTGGAAAAATGAAGATCGGATAGATGAACAATCGTTCCTGAAAATTTTTTGTCGGTTGTCAAAGGAATTTTAATTTTGTCGATGATTTTCCCTTCTTTCTTTAAAAAAACGTTGAAGAAGAAAATGATTCTTCGTTTTAATCGCACGTAATGGCTCTGATTTTTTTGTTACAAAATATAAAATTGGTCTACTAAATATATGGGCAAAAAAACGTGTACTTTTTTTGGTTTCGGCTTCTACCCTTTGATAATAACTTTCTAAGGTATCATACCGAAAGTGTAAAATTTCTTCTAGCTTATCTCCATCTTTGAAATATCCACAATGAAAATTTTGTTCCGCGAAGGCAATTTCTTTTAAATATTTCGTCGATAATCCATAAATTTGGAACATATGGGCTAAAAAATCACGATACGTGGTCCGGCATTTTTCACCTCCACTTAAATTATAAATATGTCCATTTAATTCTTTTTGTTTTTCGAGGGATCGAATAAGGGCAAAAGCGGTATCTTTGGTTGTTGCGATTTCCATTTTTGTATCTAATGGCATATGAAACATTAAAGGATCTAAATCTGGTCTTCCCATAATTCCGGTAAAGCGAAAAATCGTATAAGGAATTTTATATTCTTGAATTAGTTTTTCTGTCTCTATTTTTGTATAAGCATAGTAGTCTCCTTCACTTGGATTTAATGGATCTCCGACTTTTATATATGGATTTTGTAATCGGTCTCCATAGACACTAACGGAAGAAGCATATAAAAGAAAGCATTTTGGATTTTTCTTTTTGATTGCGTCTAAAAGATTTTTGGTACCATAATAATTTACTTTTCTTGCAAGTTCTGGATTTTGATCAGCAAGTGGTGGTATAATGGCTGCCAAATGAAGAATAACATCAACTTTAGAAACAATCTGTTCTACTAATTTTTCATCGTTAATGTTTCCATAAAGATAATGAATGTTTTCTTTTTTTGGTAATTGTTTTTGTCTTTTTCGATTTCTTTTATTATCTAAATCAAAGGCATATACTTCATATTGATCCAATTCTAAAAATTGTTTTAATGTTTCATATCCAATACTTCCAAAAGCACCAGTTAACAAAACGTTCATACTCTCACCTTTTATTCTTTCCTATGTTTAATCAATATCCTCATAACTTCTACGCTTCAAATATAACTCTTTTTCTTTTTCTAACGTTTCTTTCGATAATCCTTCTTTGATCAAATCAAAATCATAATCGCTACTCATCTTTTTTAAAAGATATAAAGTTTCTCTTATTTGGATTAATTTTTCTCGTAAATATTTATCTTCTATAAATTCTAACGATTCCAATGTGTTTTCTGTTTTATTAAATTGATTCCATAAATCTTCAATACTTATATCAAGATCTACAGAATTTCTTACTTTTTCACAAGCTTCTTGATTGTCTTGTTTTAATTTGTTTAATTGTTGATATAGACTTTTGACCGTTATTTCTTCTGGTAATCGTTTTGAATCAAAAAGTAGACTGTTAACAATGATTTTACTTTTTCCAGTAACCGATTGTAACAATATTTTGTAATTAGAATCGGTTGTTTTATATTTAATCACATTTCTTTCGTAATTTGGAATTGCTTTCATATGATCGACATAGACCATATCATATCCCATATTAATTAAACCAAAAGCTAAGGGTGTTTTCAAATACACGATATATTCTTCCTTTGTAAAATCAAGGTTTTCATTAAATTCTAGATCTTTAATACCAAGGGTATTGATTCTTTCTATCAAAGAAAAGATTTTCTCTTTTTTTTCTTTGTTGTTTAAAAGATACTGATAGAAAACAGAAAGTTTTGGCATTAACATTCCATCGTTATTATAGTAATATGCAAAGAAAATATGGATATCAGAAAATTCTTTTATTTTTTGAAGAACAAATTGATTTTCTTGATAAAATTTTTTTACTTCTTTTGAAGCAAATTTTGATTTTCCAAGGATGAGTTTTTCTAATTCATGAATTGAGTTTCTTCTTGTTTTTTTTGATAAAAAAGCAGAAAGATTGGAATTAAACGTTTCAAAGAAATCAAAAATATGAGATAAAGTAAGAGCATCTCTTACTGGAATTGTATAGTTTCCCTCTTTCATTAAGAATCACCTTTCTTTTCTTATTTCTATTATACAAAAGAAACATTCTTTTCGTAAAGATTTTTCTAATTATTTTTTTTCTTTCTTTTTTGATGCGTTTATTTTAATGTTTTGACTTTTTTCGTTTCCAATAGTCCTGGAATTTTTGGATCTTCAAAAGAAATATATGCAAAGGTTTGATCATGAAATTTTTCTTGTAATTCTTGTTTTGTTAAAGAATAAAGTTTTTGGTTCCTATAGACATAATATTGATTTTTTTCTGGATATTGTTCAAAATTTTGATCGTTGATCGTAACAATCGCACTTGAGGTTGCGATTTGATCATCCCGTTGTGGTTGATTGTCGCGAATGATAGTCATCGCAAAGTTATCTGTTTGTTCTTGTTTGGTAAAAATTTCTTTTCTTAATTGTAAAAGATAAGATAAAAAATCGATTCCAATGAAATTGGTATCTTTCCCCTTTTTAAAAAAAAGGCTTAATTTTTCGTAAAAGTTTAAAGATTTTTGATCGATTTCTAATGGTTGTTTCCATGTTTCTTTTTCTTTTAATCGTGCATATACTTTATTTACCATTTGTTTAAATTGGCTTTGTGTTTCTTGGTTTTTATTCATACATACGAGTCCATTCAAAGGTTGATTTAATTTTGCGCGAACAAGGTCTCCATCCAAAATAGAAGTAACACTATCCGCAATTACTAAAAATTTACCACTTCGAAATTCTAAATTTATATGACCATATCCATAGGCTTCTCCCATGAATGCTGGATCCGTGGTTGCGAAAGAAACTTTGAGGGATGACAAAAGTTTAGCATACATTAAATTAAATTCAAAACAAACCACTTTGTTTTTCTTTAAAGTTATATGAGAAACATACGATGGATCCATATGTTTTTCTACTTCTTCTTGATTTACTGCATAATATTCATCATCATAAGTTAATGTTTTACACATGTTTATATAAAGATAAATTGCTTTTTCAAGATCGTTTAAATCTTCTGGTAGTTCGGATAGCATTGTTGTTTCAAAATCTTTATCCAAAGAAATTGTTTTGAGAATATCTTTTTCATACTCTAAATATTGGTTGAATGCTTCAAAATCAATTTTTTGAAGGGATTTTAAATCGTTGATGCGATCAAATATTACGGGTGGAATTTCGTAATCAAGAAAGGATTTCTTTTCTTTGAAAAAGCAATACGCTGCATAAAGAAAATGATCTTTGGGAACGTTATATAACGTATCGATTTTTGGATTTTTACATAAAAAATCGAATCTTTTTTCGGATAATAGTAAAACAGAAAGTAATTGTTTGACGGGAATGGAATAAGAAGTACCATCAACCGAAATCACATATTCTTTTTCCCCGATCTTTTTTAAAAATTCAAGACTTATTCCTGTTTCTCCTACGTTTATTTTTGAATTCTTTTGTAAGGCAAAAATATCTTCTTTTTCTATCCATATAGAAGGTTCTTGTGATTCTTCACAATATGTTTTTTCTAAAGTTTCCATACTGCCTCCTTTCTTTTATTTTTTTATTAAAGGATATTTGTTTTTTAAAAGGTAGTCTTCTAAAGTTTCGTTGTTACATAAAACAATTTTTGTAACATTAAGGGTTTTAAAAAAAAATCATTTTGTTTGGATATTGATTAAATTTCATTTGAATATAGTTATCAAGATTTCCTCTATTTTTAAATCTTTTTGCATAGTACTTATGAGATCTTCGATCGATGGATAGCATAACAGAAAAGGAATCTTATGTTTTATATATTCTTTTATGATATCTTCTCTATCCCATACCAATACAAAGTCATATTGATTCATGGCTTTCTTTATGGCTTTTATATAATTTTGTGGCCAATTTGGGTTCGGTTTTCTTTTTTGGCCTTTTCGCTCTTCAAAGGGAATATCCTGTATATCCCGATCATCATAGACATATTCTGCTGAATCTAAATCGATAACATTTTTATATTTTTTTGCACATTCCGTTTTTCCAATTCCAGAAAAACCTGCGATAACAATACTTTTTCTCATAAAATCACCGGTGAAATTATTATATCATATTTCTATTTTTTTTTATGAAAAAAGAACACTTTTGTGTCCATAAAGATTCTTTTTTATTTATAATTTTTTATATGTTCATTTCCTATGTGAACTTTCATCCATTAACGCATGCTTATTGACATATTTTTTTATATATTAAAGAAAAGAATGAAAATACTTTTTATCTTTATCTCAGGTAAATTTCCAAATCCATCCCTACTATCATCTTCTTCATTCCAAAAGTTAAGATATAATAGTAACAAAATTAATTCATTTATTTTTTTTATAAATTCAACTTTTTAATCCATACTTTCTAATATTTTCATAGATTTATCATCATTTTTATCTTTTAAATAATTTCTAAACTCTTCATAAAAAACATCTATATTATTAATTTTTTCTATCCCAAGATCGATAGCATCCTGAATGGTAAGATATACACAATCTTTTAAATAATTATAAATACGTTCGCATTTATTTGTATATTGTCCGATTAAAACAGAGTAAATTGCATATAAATAAACTTTATCCAAGTCAAAATCTAATGAATTTCTAATGTTAAAAAGATCACTCTCAAAAGTATCCAATACTTCATCATAATCCGTATATTCTGGATTTCCTACTTCTTCACATTGATAATTAGTATACAAAATTAAATCAAATATTTCGATTGCTTTATCATATTTCTTATGATAAACTAAGCGTTTCCCTAATTCATAGGAATTATTTAATATATTATTTAATTCATTGCTAGGATAAAAATAATAATCTTCACCAAAAGGACTATAATCATAGGAATTCTCTTCATAGCATCGAATACAGATATCACCGTTTTCTATTTTTGTAAATGCATCTTTTATTATACTAAGCTCTTTTAATAGATCATCTTCCTTTTCTTGTTTTCCTATAATATGATCGATTATACATAAAGTCATTTCATAGTCCGATGGATCGATCTTAGAAACTAATTCATAAATTATCTTTTTAGAATCTTCCAAAGAAATAGAAGTTATAATTTTATTAATGGTTTCTAAAAATTCTTTTTTCGTACTCATTGATATCCCTCTAATCTTTTTATTTTATTATTTTACGTAAATATTGTTTTTCAAATTTTGTTAATTTTTTTTCTCTACCATTTTCTATATTATTTTCTGGATTTATCACCCTTAATCCATTTTTATTAAAATCATCAAATGTTAATGACAATAATGAATTTGTTCTTAAATCAAAATACAGTCCATCAACATTGTACTGCATTGATGAAAATAAATCTTCTGCTAACCATAAATCTACTTCGGTATCATCATAAGTAAATTTATATCCACCAAATCTATTTCGCTTAGAATCGATATTATAAGTTTTAAATACCTTTAATACCCAATCTAATTGTTCTTTTCCTAAAACAATGAAATCCATATCTTTAGGTTTTTTTGCATATATTAAACATCGAATAGATCCACCTACGAGATAGATTGGCGCTAATTTAGCAATGGTATAGGCAGGAGGAAAATGATTGTTGATATAATTTTGTAATCTCATTGCTAAACTTAAATCATATGTAAATTCATCTAAATGCTCATTATATTTAATTTCTATCTTCATGTAATCCCTTCTTTTTTATTGCAAAGTATAAGTTTTATAGCATTATACCATAACATTTTCTTTTGTCAAAATATATAAATTTTATAAATTTTTTTGAAATGCAACACTTTAAGTAAAAAAACATGTGATTTCTTATATCTTTTGCTACAAAGAAAAGAATTCATCACATGTCTAAAATAAATAATACTATAAAATCAATTCCAAAATACAATACCCATATCAGTCACAAGATAATTATCATCTTTTTCTATTTATCACTACAAGATTCAATCGCATATTTATAACCTTATCATTGTTTAACTTTTCAGTCTTATTTACCCTTCTACTTGAATTTCATCTTGTTTTTTTTTGATCAATCTCTATTTTTGTTTTTAAAATTTCATTTTCTTCTGAATCAGATTTTTTAGAAATCGCATATTTTGTTTTTATTTCTTTGCTTAATTCACGAAATTTTTGAACCTCATACGTTTTTTTATTAAAATCAAATTCTACCTGATTATAATTGTATTTACTAAAAGTAGTGGAAGCATATCTCGACAATTCTGCAAAACGATAATTTTCTAATAATTGTCCCGTCGGATCGATCTTATTCAATATCATACGATAATCTTGATCAAACAAATCTCCCGTTGAACAGTTCAAACCCTTTTCAATAAGATCGATTAATTGAGTATATATATGATATTCATACATAGGACTACATGATAAACCATGTCTTCTTGCAAAGTCGATAGTAGCCTTATCTGTCAATCCCTCTTCAAATAAATATCCACCATAATCTCTTGCAACGTATTCTTTTCCATCTACTTTAACCTTCAAATTGTCCCCTACTTTATATCTATGTGTTTGATGAAATATTTCATGTAATAATACATTTAAATTATATCGAATATCTTTAATAAAAGTGGCACTAGTAAGTTTTACCTTCGGTATTGCGATTCGTCCATCGGTATGAGCTTCTCCTTTACTACCATCTTGGATTTCTATTTTCTTATTTATTATTAAGTGATCTAAGCGTTCAATTGCTTCTGGTTTTAAAACGAATGAATAATCTTGTTTTATCATTGGAATAACATAAGAGGCATACTCATATAAACAATCTTGTTGAAAGCCTTCTTCTTTTCCAATATAATTCTTTATTTTAGTTTGCAAATATTTTTCTAATCTCTTATTAGCTTCAATGATATTGTATCCATTTTGATTAATTGACTGCATAAATTCTTGTTCTGTTATAGGATTTTTAAAATCCTCATTGTTAGCAATTCTATCTAAAATTTGATTTATCCTCGTTATAAGAGAATTTTTACTTAGAATGCTTTTATCCAACGTTTCTTCAGAAATTTTTTCACTATATTTTTGAATTGATTTTAATTCTTCCTTTATTTTTTTCAATTTAATTTCACCTACAAAATTGATATGATTCATTCACTTTTTCCTACTTATTTATTATTTATATAACCATGAAACAACTTTAAAAATAAAAAAGTAAAAGGTAAACGAAATGCAACCTTAAAAATAATTAAAGTTGCATTTACCTTTGTATTTGAGCAAAAATCGAAGTACTCCTTAAAAGAAACAAATAATCTTTACTCCTATTAATTATTTTAAAATTTATTTACAAGCTCTTCAATATTAAAATATACACCTTTATTAACTTTAGATTCTGGATACTCTTTAGAATTACCAATGTTTATTAAATTTTCTTTATCAACAACATCAACACTTTTAACACAATTCTCAAATTTACCCATTATATACTTATCATATTTATCTTCTAACTCTTCTATAGAACGAACTGTTGCGAATAATTTAATTTTCTTATCTAATATTTTATTTAACTCTAATAATACGGATATATCACATAACCCATCTAAGAAAAAGGTAAATTTAATATTATTATCTATAGATACATTAACTAACTCATCAATTAAAATATTACCTAACCTATTAATCTTTTCATTACCAATAATAA
>CALVWH010000146.1 GCA_944364705.1 uncultured Bacilli bacterium
TTTTATCGTACTTTTTTTCTTTTAAGTCTTTTTCGAGTGCTAAAAAACTTTCGAAATCTATTTGAATGACTCCACGATTTTCCTCATTAAAAAAGGCAGCTAAATGATTGAAATAACTATCTGGTAGAGCATTTTTTATTTCTGATTTTTGAGTCGTAACGACTTTATAAGTATCTTTTTCAGAGTCATAAAAACCAAAAGATAAGATATTTTTGCTTTCTTCCCAATATTTTTTCTTTGGATTTCTACTTTCTCCACAAAAATTATTTAAGCTTTCGTAATCTAGTGGAAAAGCATAAAAATATTTTTCATCGGAAAAAACGGCTTCTTTTTCATCGATGCTGTGAAGAATTTTTCCTGTTTCATCGATTAAATTATCCGTTTCACAATCTAGAGATGCTTCTAAAAGATAAGAAACTGGATAAAAGAAAAAGAAATTTTTATCAATTTTTACTTTTCTCATTTTGATTGCAACGACTGGCTCATACCAAAATCCATACATAAAATTCCTCCTTAAAAGAAAAAAACTTATATGAAAAATCATATAAGGACGAGTATACCCGCGGTGCCACCTTACTTCATAAGATAACTTATGCACTTATTCTTTAACGCAGAAATACGTTTTTTGCTTTATTTAGTGTCTTCTATTTTCTTCTTTTCATGTTTTCACCAACCACATGATCTCTTTAAAAGAATGCCAATATACTCTTCTAAATCAAAAAATGAATCTATAAACTATTATAGCGAGTTTTTACTTCTTCGTCAATTATTCCGAGGCAATTTTATTCAATTGTGAGAATATTTTTTCAATTCCATTTTGAACAGCATTGCTTACTTGTAAAGAAAAGTTTTTTCCAATTTGAGACATTTGGTTTCCATAATCAACTTCGGTTTCTTTTAAATAATCTTCTAGTTTTATATTTTTTCCTTTTTTTACATCTTCTTCAAATTTGGTAATTTGTTCTTCGGTTAATTGATTTTTCTTTCTTGTTTCATATTCGTAATATCCAGTCTGCATAGAAAAATATAAGGTTAAATACGTAATAAATAATAGTGTAAATAGATAGCGAAAAATGCGGTTTAAAATTTTTTGTTTATCTTTCATGGTTCACCCCTTTAAATAAGCATCAATCATACGGCTGATAATAGGAATGCTATTTAAAACTTCATCATAGGTATTTTTGTGTCCTCCAACTTCTAATAGAAAAGAGGATGGATGCATGTCTTGATTGTAATAAGATCCTTCTCTTTCTAAAACCCCTCTTGTAAGATATGGTGCGTTTGTTTTTAAATATTCATTCATTTTATTTACTAAAGTATGGGTATTTTGATAATTTTTTGAGGCTTTTCCAACGACAAATAAAACTTTGGCATAATTTTTTTTTTTTTTAACTCCTACTGCATATTTCCGCTCTAAAGCGTCTCTATGAAAATCGATGACAAGTTTTAAATTTGGGTTTTCTTTTAAAACGGTATTTAGATAAGTTCTACTTGCGGTATAGCTTTTGGAATAATCTAGATTATTTTGGGTTAAGTAATCGCTCATTTTTCGGTCTTCGACAAGGACACGGTATCCAAGGGATTCTAAGTTTTGTTTTAATACATAAGAGGCATCATAAACGGTTGGTTTTTCTTTATCGGAAGTTCCTTTTTCATATTCTTCGGTTTGATGAGTGCTATAAATATAGATATCATAACCAGTAGTTTTTTCTTCCTCTACATTTTTTTGATTGGATACAAAGTGCATTTTTTTCTTTGGCGTTTGTTTTTTTTCAGTTTCCTTTTGATAATAAAAGGTATCTTCTAGAATTTTTAATGGTTCGTTTGTTTGAATTTGGGATATGAAAGAAGCAATACTTTTCATGGAAGATTGGACATTTTTTTGATATAACGATAATGGCTGATTATCGTTTAAAAGGTAAGATAAGGTTTGTTTTTGAAAATCTCCTTGGAAAAGGAGATAAAGAAGGAGGAAAAGAAATGAAAAAAATAGTATAACATAAGCAATGTGGACAATCTTTTTTTTCTTTTTTTTCCCACGAAATCTTTTTCTCATGAAATCACCTACTTTACTTTATTCTGATTTTAGCATTTCATGAATAAAAAGGTTGTCGATAAAAAAATCTTATGTAGGATATTACTCTACATAAGATAGATTTTGTTTTTTGGCTTTTACTCCTTGATAGAAAAGAAAAATTCCAACGATGGTAAATACAATTCCTAAACTAAGAGATAGAAAATCGTTATGTTTGCTTTCAAAAAGTGCATCCGATGGATCTTCTGGATTGTATTTGACATTTACTTTGCTTTTTCGTGGTGGCGGATCTTGAGTATAATAATCAGAAGTAGCATAATATTCTTTTCCATTTACTTGATAAGAGACGATAATGGCATATACTTGATTACGATCTTTATAATAGTTGACCACGGTTGCTTCGGTTGGTACAAAGGTTTGTTCTTTTTCTTTTTTTTCTTTATTGGTTTGATATCCAGAAATTACTAGAAAAAGGCCAAGGATCAAAAATACGATTCCTAGAAAGATTACAGCTCCTGGTTTGGCTTTTCCTATAGAATTTCGATTTGGTTCATAAGGATTTCTAGATAATCCATTTCGAAGATATATTTGACTTGGGGATACAAACAAGCGCATATTTTTACCTCCTTAGGATCATGATACAATATTTCTTTTGATTTGCAAATAAAAAAACTTCATAAAATTATAAAGTTTCTTTTCTTGACAGATTTAATCTTCCTTTTTTGTCAAATCCAATTGCTTTTACTAAAATTTCGTCTCCAACTTTGACAACGTCTCCTGCTTTTTCTACTCGTTTTTTATCTAATTGAGATACATGAACCATTCCTTCGCATCCTGGCCATAGTTCAACAAAACATCCAAAGTCTTCGACTTTTACAACTTTTCCAGTATAAATTTTTCCTTCTTCTACTTCGCGTACAACTTCTTCAATTCTTCTTTTGGTTTCGTTAATGATTTCTTGATCGGTGTGATAGATAATAACTCTTCCATCGTCTTCTAGATCTACTTTAACTGCATTAGCATCGTTTACGGTGTTTACATGAGAAGATTCTAAAATGATTTTGGTAATCATATCTCCACCTTTTCCAATAACGTCTTTGATTTTGTTTGGATCGATAAAGAAAATGCAAGTTTTTGGAGCATATTTGCTTACTTCTTCTCTTGGTTTGGCGATGACGTCTGTCATAACTTTTAGTACTTGTTTTCTTGCTTTTTTTGCTTGTTGTAAAGCTTCTTTTAAAATTTCTTTTGTGATTCCTTTGATTTTAATGTCCATTTGTAATGCACAAATACCATTTTCTGTTCCAGCAACTTTAAAATCCATATCTCCTAGGTGATCTTCCATTCCTTGGATATCGGTTAGGATGGTATAATCATCTTCGCTCGTAATTAATCCCATCGCAATTCCTGCAACGGGTGCTTTAATTGGTACTCCAGCAGCCATTAAACTCATGCAACCAGCACAAATGGATGCTTGCGAAGAGGATCCGTTGCTTTCTAAGATTTCGGAAACTACTCGAATGGTATAAGGGAATTCTTCTTCGCTTGGAATGACTCTTAGAAGGGCTTTTTCTCCTAAGGCTCCATGTCCGATTTCTCTTCTTCCTGGAGCTCCATATCTTCCAGTTTCTCCAACAGAAAATTGTGGGAAGTTATAATGAAGCATAAAGCGTTTTTCGTCTTCTAACGATAGTCCATCTAATATTTGATGTTCTCCAAGGGCTCCTAAGGTGGTTACGGATAAACTTTGGGTTTGTCCTCTTGTAAATAAAGCCGATCCATGGGTTCTTGGTAACAAGTCGATTTCTGCAGATAATGGCCGTATTTCGTCCATGGCTCTTCCATCGGCTCTTGTTTTTTCTTTCACAACAATGTTACGGAATAAACGATATTCTAGTTTTTCTAAAATCATACGAATTTTGGTTGTAAGAATTTTTAATTCGTCTTCTTTTAGAGATTCGTTTGCTTCTTCATAGGAAGCGACGATGTTGTCTTTGATTTCATCTAAGCGTGCGTATTTTTCTAGTTTATCTTTAATTCGAAGAGCTTCATCAAGGTCTTTTTCAGCTTTCTTTTCGATTTCTTCTTTTAAAGAGTCTTCAATTTCTAAACGTTCGTATTCCATTTTTTCTTGTCCGATTTCTTTGATAATTTCTTCTTGGATTTGAACAAGTTCTTTTACTGCTTCGTGTCCAAACATTAAAGCTTCTAACATGTCGTCTTCGCTTACTTCGCTTGCAGAAGACTCTACCATGTTAATGGCGTCTTTGGTTCCGGCAACGGTTAAATCAATGTCTGATTTTTCCATTTCTTCGGCTGTTGGATTGATGATGAGTTTTCCATCAACTCTTCCAACTTTAACACCTGCTACTGGACCATAAAATGGTATTTTTGAAATAGAAGTTGCTAAAGAAGAACCAAACATGGCAGCCATTTCTGGTGAGTTATCTTGATCAACGGATAAAATGGTATTCACGATTTGAACTTCATTTTTAAAGTCTTCTGGAAATAATGGTCGCATTGGACGGTCGATCATACGAGCAGCTAACGTAGCGTTTTCGGATGGTCTTCCTTCTCTTTTTATAAAGCCTCCTGGTATTTTCCCAACGGAATATAGTTTTTCTTGATATAAAACCATAAGTGGGAAAAAGTCTGCTAACAGATTTACGTTATCGTTAACAACAACCGTGGATAAAACAACGGTATCTCCATATCGAATTAAAACCGCTCCATCTGCTTGTTTTGCCATTTTTCCATGTTCAATTATAAGTTTTCGGCCATGAAAATCGTATTCATATTTTTTAAACATATTTTACCTCCTACCAAAGAAAAGCACTCGAAAAGGAGTGCCTATGATTACTTTCTTAAACCTAATTGTTTAACGATTTCACGATATCTACTAACATCTTTTTTTAGTAAGTAGTTTAATAAGCTTCTTCTTTGTCCAACTTTTTTAAGTAATCCTCTTCTTGAATGATAATCGTGAGTATGAACTTTTAAGTGTTCCGTTAAATCTTTAATTTCTTGTGTTAAAAGTGCGATTTGAACTTCTGGTGAACCAGTGTCTCCTTCACTTCTAGCATATTTTTTAATGATTTCATCTTTTACACTTTTTGTAAGTGCCATAACGATTCTCCTTTCTAATTCTATTCGCTTAAATCTGAGTAAAAAATTGGAGACTTTTTTAACTAAGAATTAAGTACAACTATAATATACACTATTTTTTTGTTTTTGACAAGTTTTTTTATAAGGTTAAGAAATAATTTTATCCACCAAAGGTAATTCTTGCATATCCATTACCAGAGGTGTCTGCTTTGGTTGGAAGTGTTTCGTTTCCTGCTTTCATAACCGTATTGGTAAATATTTTCCCGGAATAATGGTAAGAGTCGGAAAGTT